>CAMQPJ010000224.1 GCA_947003675.1 uncultured Collinsella sp.
GTCGTGATGATGGAGTTGATCATGACCGACTTACCGGAACCGGTGGTACCGGCGATCAACAGGTGGGGCATCTTGGCGAGGTCGGCAACGACCGGCGTACCCTCGGCATCGCGACCGATGGCCAGCTCGAGCGGGCCGCCCTTCACATAGGGCAGCACGTCGCCCAGATTGACGTTTTGACGTTTGCGGTTAGGGATCTCGATACCCACAAGCGAAGTACCGGGAATCGGAGCAAAGATACGCACCGACTGGGCGGCAAGCGAAAGCGCGATATCGTCCTCGAGGCTCGAGATCTTGCTCACGCGCTCGCCTTCGCCGGGCTGCAACTTAAAGGTCGTCACCGTGGGGCCGGCAATCCAGCCAACCACGCGGGCGCTTCGGCCAAACTCAAGCAAGGTCGACTGCAGCGACTCGGCGGTCTGCTCCAACTCCTTGTCCGAAGACGCGGAAGACGCCGACTGCGGGTTGGCATGCAGAATCTCGAGCGGAGGAAGCTTGAGGCCGTCCTCTTCGTCGCTCTCGGCATCCGCGGAAGCGCGGTCCGCTCCCCCATCGATGGCTGCCGGTGCTTCGGCAGCGCTCGCAACAGAAGCGTCGGCCACCTTGGGATGCTTGAGGAAATCGGGGATCTGCGGAGCCGCAGAAACCGGATTCACGGCAAACGGCGGCTCGAACTCATCGATCTCGGCGGAATCGTCTTCCATCGAAAGCTGGCCGGTCACCTGCCCGCGCGTGCCTGGGCGACGCGGCAGCAAGATTGTCTTGACGGACTCGAGCGGAGCCTCATCGTCCTCGTCATCGCCCTCGGTGAGTTCGATTTCGCTATCGGACCAAGACGGATCCGGCTCGCTTGTATTGAGTTTAGGCGCGGCCTTGCCCTTCTTGGCGTGACGGCGCGGCAGCAGCGTCGTCTTGGCGTGCTCAGCCTCAACGGCCTCGGACACATCGACAAACGGATCCTCGTCCTCGTCTTCTTCGTCAAGAATCGGATCGACGTCATTGCCCATAACCGTGGTCACGGCAGCATCGGAGCCCTTTTGGCGCAGAATACTCAGGTGCGGGCGAGCGCCACCGGGAACCGATAGGGCCTCGTCGTCACCCCACGGGCTGGCGTTGACATCGGCGCGACGGCGCTCGGCAAAATCGGCCGCACGGTCACGGGCGGAACGCAAAACGCCGCCCACCGAAAAGCCGATGATAACCAAACCCACGACGACAAGGCCCAGCAGGACCACCATCGCAATGGGTTTACCCAGGGCATTTTGCAGCGTGCTGGCGATAAAGGCACCAATGTAGCCACCCGAGGCAGAAAGGTTTTGCGGCGTGAACATAAGGGCGCTCGAATCACTCGTGCCCGGTACCATCAAAGACAGGATGGAAACCACGGCCACAAAGACCACGGCACCGCCGGCAACCGAACGCACGTTGAGCGGAGAATCCTCACCCAAAAAAAGCGTGGCGGCAAACAGCAGGATGACGATCGGCAGCACATAGGCACCCAGGCCAAAGCCAAGGTGATAGAAACCGGCGACCGCAGCTGTCACGGGCGCGGAAGCCGGCGAAATTACGGCAATAAAAGACGCAATGGCCAAGACGGCGATAACGACGCCCGCGATATCACGGTTGGCCGAGGGCTCGACCAAAGGTTCGAAATCGTCGAACTCGTCCTCGTGACCCTTATTGGCACGCAGATGGGAACCGGCACCCTTAGCAGATGCCGGTTGGTTGTTGGCTTTATTGCCTTTGGCGTTTTGTGCAGATCCGCGCGCCAAACTAAACCTCCATGACGACCGGGATAATCATCGGACGAGTGCGCGTACGGCTCCAGATAAAGTTAGAGAGCGAGTCGCGCACGGCCTTGCGAATGGCGTCGGAACCGCTGCTGGTGAAGCTGAACTTGCCCTTCTCGATCGTCTTCATGATGGACGCGGAGGCATCCTCGGAGAACTGGTCGTCGATGGCAAACGAAACACCACGGCCCGAGAACTCGATGGCCTCGATCTTCTTGTGCTTAAGCGAGACGATGGCGACGGCCGTGACCATACCGTCGTTGGCGAGCTTCTGACGATCGCGCAGGACGATGGGGTCGGTATCGCCGATACGCAGACCGTCGACGTAGACGACGCCGGACTCGACGGGCGTGCCGCGCTTGACGATGCCGCCACGCATCTCGAGCGTGTCGCCGTTATCGAGGATAAAGATGTGATCATCCTTAATACCCATCTTACGGGCAAGCTGGGCATGAGCGCGCAGGTGCACGGCCTCGCCGTGAACCGGCATAAAGTAGGTGGGTTTGGCCATGGCCATCAGAAGCTTGAGCTCCTCCTGGCTGCCGTGGCCCGAGACATGGACGAGGGCGCGATTCTTATCCCACACGTCGCAGCCAAGCTTGGCCAGGCTGTTGACGACCTGCTGCACGGCCTTCTCGTTGCCGGGAACGGGCGTAGCGGACAGGATGACGGTATCGCCCTCGTGGATGGAGAGCGTCTTGTGCTCGCCGTTGGCCATGCGGGACAGGGCCGACAGCGGCTCGCCCTGAGAGCCAGTGCACATGACGACAATCTTGTCGTCGGGCAGGTTATCGATATCAAAGGCATCGATGATATCGGCGTCATCGATGTTGAGGTAGCCCAGCTCGCGCGCCACGCGGGTGTTGGTAAGCATGGAGCGGCCGGTCACGACGACCTTGCGACCGCACTTGCGGGCGGCGTCGCAGATCTGCTGCAGACGATGAATATGGCTCGAGAACGACGCGACGAACACGCGGCCGGGGGCGTTCTTGATGGCATGCAACAAGCTGGGACCGACCTCGGCCTCGGACTTGGTAAAGCCGGGAACCGTGGCGTTGGTGGAGTCGGACAGCAGCAGGTCGATGCCCTGCTTGGCAAAGCGGCTGATGGCGGCATAGTCGGGCGTGACACCATCGATGGGCGTCTGGTCGAGCTTAAAGTCGCCGGTGTGCATAACGGTGCCCTGGTTGGTGCGAATGAACACGCCCAGAGCGCCGGGGATGGAGTGCGTCATCGAGAAGAAGTCGAGCGAGATGCCACCCAGATTGACGTGGCTGCCGCCCTTGACCTCACGGAACTTGGG
>CAMQPJ010000225.1 GCA_947003675.1 uncultured Collinsella sp.
ACGCGTTCATCCTTCGCTATTTTAAGGATGTCTCGTCGATGCTCGCGGATATCGGTCGTCGCAGCCGCGGTGGCACGATGGCGCGCCTCGGCACCATCCTGGTCGACCTCAATGCCAACCGCCGCAGCGGCACGGACAATCGCACCAATCTTGAGTTTTACCGCACCGAGGTCGAGCACAGGTGCGGTATCTGCCTCTCCGACCCCATCATCTACGAGGCGTTTACCTACTACGAGCGCGAAGTTCTTCCGTACAAGAATGACGAACTCATCAACGCCCACGCCATGCCGGGCGCACACGCCGCGCTCCAGGCCGTACAGGACGCAGGGCTGCGTTGCGCGCTCTTTACCAACCCCAGCTTTCCCCAGGGGGCCATCGAGTGCCGCATGGGTTGGGGCGACCTGGCCGACGCTCCCTTTGAGCTCGTCACGCACATGGGAAACGCCACCCGCTGCAAGCCCGATGCCACCTACTATCTAGAGCAGCTTCAGGTGATGGGGCTCGAGCCGCACGAGGTCCTTATGGTGGGCAACGATCCCAAACGCGACTTCCCGTCCCCCGATTGCGGCATCCAAACCGCCTTTGTGGGCCAGGGCAAGCCCAGCCGAGCCACCTGGCGCGGAACCATGGAAGACTTCGCCCGCGACTTCAACGCCGTAGTCGAGGCCTTCTACGAACACCAAGTAGCCGACGAACTGTCGTAGGACCCCTCGCTCCAAACCAAATATCGCCGCAGGTTGAGCACAAGTCAGCGAAAATGCCCCTAAGCGAGCAATGTGCCTTGAAAGAGGAGGGCATAGGCCTTCTGGCCATGCCCGACGATTGAAAGGCAGATTGCCGCTTAGGGGCGTTTGCAGCGTCGACTGGTTACGCGGTTTGGTAAAACCGCGTAACTAGCACACCTGGGTTTTGCCGATCATGATGTTGAGGATCTCGACGTCGGTATCTTTCATACCCACACGGCCCACGTAGCCCATGCTGGCGATTGTCTGCTCAACGGTATCTTGGATCAGGCCCTCGCCGGCGCGGAAGCCGCGACCCTGCATGGCCATATCATGGCCCAGAATCGCCGCATCGACGGCAGCCGAGATCTTGGCGGCACAGCTCGCCTTGGCGCCGTCGCACACGATGCCGCCCACGTTACCGAGCGTATTCGAGACCGTCGCGCCAATCTGCTCGCGCGTGCCACCGCACAGCCAGGTAATCGCAGCGCCGGCGCCGCACGCGGCGCAAATAGCACCGCAAAACGCCGAGAGCGCACCAATATAGCTCTTGATATGCACGGCGATAAGATCGGACAGCATCACGGCGCGCACCAGGCGCTCGTGGTCGCAACGCAGGTACTCGGCATACTCCATGACGGGCAATGCGCAGGTAATGCCCTGATTGCCCGAGCCGCACACAATGGCGACCGGCAGCGCGCAGCCGTTCATGCGGGCGTCGGACCCGGCGGCCGCACGGGCACGGGCACGGCAGGCGACGTCATCGGCACGAGCACCCAGCAGCGTGCGGCCCACCTCGGCGCCCCAAGCGTGCGCAAGGCCCTCGGCACTGATCGCGCCATTCAGCTCAATCTGACGCTCAACGGCAGCACGGGCGTCCTCAATGTCACCGTCCTCGATAAAGTCGATGATGGTCTCGATCGACATGGGCGTGTCGGCGTTATCTGCCGCCCGCTCGGCCACGACGCGCTCGGCGCAGGCGGCACACTCCCCCGCCGACTTGCCGCACACCGGAATACCGTCGAGGGTATGGCACGTGACATTGGTGTGGTGGTCGGTAATCTCGACGACCGCGGTATGGCCCCCGGCCGTGGCAGTCACCTTGATGTAGAGGTTGGGCACACCCTCGACAAGCGATACATCGCAGTAGTCGGCGTCGGCGAGGAGCTCGGCCACGCGAGCACGGTCTTCATCGTTAACGCTCTCGAGCACCTCGAGCGCGCTTTTGGCGTCGCCGCCCACGGCACCCAGCACGGCTGCCGCCTCAATACCGTGCATACCGCCCGAGTTGGGCACGGTCACGCTCTTAACGTTCTTGATGATGTTGCCCGAGCAGGCAACATCCATATGATCGGGCTCGTAACCGAGCGTCTGGCTCGCCAGCGCTGCTGCATAGGCAACGGCAATGGGCTCGGTGCAGCCGAGTGCACAGACAAGCTCGCGGTTCAAAACATCGCAAAACGCGGCATCACGAAGGGAATCGGTAGGCATAGGTATCTCCTGCTTGCATAACGGGCTTGGCTCTCAAAAATAGTTAGCTCCTTTATTTGATAACAATGCATCAAAAACTGCAACCATGGTTCCGGCGGACGGCGCTCAAGCACAAACTGACAGCATTCATTCATGAGAAGCCGGTCTTGTTGCATGCTAAAGCGTTTGACCAAAAAACGCCCGAGCGTTTACGCAAAAGTCGCGCTATCATGCAGTCGAACGCGGTAAAACCTTTAGCATTTGCGCCGCACAGACCAGAGAGGAACCACTCATGAAGATTGGTATCGGCAACGACCACGCCGCCGTCGAGCTCAAGAACATCATCTCCGAGCACCTGAAGGAGCGCGGCTGCGAGGTCGTGAACTTTGGCACCGACACCTCCGAGAGCTTTGACTACCCCATCGCCGGCTACAAGGTGGGTAAGGCCGTTGCCAACGGCGACGTCGACCTGGGCATCCTCATCTGTGGCACCGGTGTCGGGATTAGCCTGGCTGCCAACAAGGTCGAGGGCGTACGCGCCGTCGTGTGCTCCGAGCCCTTCAGCGCCAAGCTCTCCCGCATGCACAACAACACCAACGTGCTCGCCTTTGGTGCCCGTGTCGTGGGCTCCGAGCTCGCTAAGATGATCGTCGACGAGTGGCTCGACGCCGAGTTTGAGGGCGGCCGTCACGAGCGTCGCGTTAACCTCCTCAACGAGATCGATCACACGCGCGGCCTCAAGGTCGTCGACGAGGCCTAAACCACTCAGTGCCACAAGCTAACAGCAGGGGCCCGCTCGGAACTCATGACCGAGCGGGCCCCTTCATAGATTTTGGAATCAAAACCACCCCTAAAAGGGGTGGTTTGCTCTTAGGGTATAACCCTTGGATT
>CAMQPJ010000226.1 GCA_947003675.1 uncultured Collinsella sp.
CGGCGGATTGACCTTGAGCGAGGTGTTGTAGGTCTCGTCCAGGTCGTTCTCGGTCAGGAACATGTGGTGCGGGGTGGCCTCGCAGGTGACCTGCACGCCAGCTGCCTTACCGGCACGCACGAGCTCCAGGCCATGGGCGGTGGAGATGTGCTGGATGTGCAGCTTGGCACCGGTCAGCTTGGCGATCTCGATGTCGCGAGCGATCTGGAGCTCCTCGCCGGCAGCCGGCCAGCCCTCAAGAGCCAGACGGGTCGAGACCTTGCCCTCGTTGATCTGGCCGTGACCGACCAGGTCCTCGTCCTGGCAATGGCTCATAAAGACCTTGCCGAACATCTTGCCGTAGTCCATGCAGCGACGGAGCATACCAGCACCCTGCACGCCGCGACCGTCGTCGGTGAAGGCGACGGCGCCGTGGGCGACCATATCGCCCATCTCGGACATGGCCTCGCCCTTAAGACCGCGGGTCATGGCGCCAGAAGGATAGACACGGCAGTGGCCGACCTCGGCAGCGCGGGACTTGACGAACTCAACGACGGTACCGTTATCGGTAACGGGGTCGGTGTTGGGCATGGCGCACACGCCGGTGAAGCCGCCCTTGGCAGCCGCGCGGGTGCCGCTCTCGATGTCCTCTTTGACCTCGTAGCCGGGCTCACGCAGGTGGACATGCATGTCCACCAGGCCAGGGACGAGGTACTTGCCGGAAAGGTCGCGGACCTCGGCTCCCTCGGCGGCGAGGTTCTCGCCGACCTCGGCGATCTTGTCGCCGTCAATCAGGACGTCAACGACACCGTCAAGCTCGACGGACGGGTCGACGACGTGGGCATTCTTAAGAAGCAAGGCCATTATCGGCACCTCCAAGCAGCAGATACAGGATAGCCATACGCACGCAGATACCGGCGTAGACCTGCTCCAGGATGACGGAGCGTTGCGGGTGGTCGGCCATATAGGAGTCGAACTCGACGCCGCGGTTGATGGGGCCCGGGTGGCAAATGATCGCGTCGGGCTTCATGAGCTTCTCGCGGTCCTTGGTCAGGCCGAAGAGCTTGTGGTACTCGCGAATGGTCGGGAACGGGGCACCCTCGAGGCGCTCCTGCTGTACGCGCAGCATGTAGACGACGTCCAGCTCGGGCAGGACGGAATCGAGGTCGCTCGTCACGTGGTCGCAGCCCAGAACCTCGGGCGCCGGCGGCAGCAGCGTGCCGGGGGCGACGGCGTAGGTCTCGCAGCCCATGATCTTAAGGGCGGGGATCAGCGAGCCGCAGACGCGGGAGTGGGCGATGTCGCCGACGACGGCGACCTTCAGACCGTGGAAGTCACCCTTGTGCTCCCAGATGGTGTACAGGTCGAGCAGAGCCTGCGTGGGGTGATTGTGCTTACCGTCGCCGGCGCAGATAACACTCGCGGGCGAATTCTGCGTGACGATGTAGGGAGCACCAGCATGCTTGTCGCGCACGACAATGCAGTCAATCTTGTAGGCGTTGAGGGTCTCGACGGTATCGACGAGGCTCTCGCCCTTGACCGTGGAGGTCGAGGAGCCGCCGAAATTGAGGCTGTCGGCCGAAAGACGCTTCTCGGCGAGCTCGAAGGAGCTGCGGGTACGCGTCGAGGGCTCGTTGAACATGTTGACGATGGTCTTGCCCTTGAGCGTGGGGACCTTCTTGATGGCACGCTCGTTGACCTCGGAGAACGCCTTGGCGGTCTCGAGGATGAGCTTGATGTCCTCTTCGGAGTACTCGGTAATGTCGATCAGGTGCTTATGGTTGAACGCCACGGTACTACTCACCTCCCAGCGGCGCGGAGCCCACGTGGGAACCCGGCGCGACGTCGTTGATCTCGACAGCGGTACGGCCGTCGACTTCCTTCATATATAGGTGCACGTTCTCCTCGTGCGACGAGGGAACGTTCTTGCCGACAAAGTCCGGCGAGATAGGGAGCTCGCGGTGACCGCGGTCAACGAGAACTGCCAGCTCGACTCGGCTCGGACGACCCAGGTCCATAACGGCGTCCAGAGCGGCGCGGATGGTGCGACCCGTGTACAGGATGTCGTCCACCAGCACGACGCGCTTGCCGTCGACGCTGAAGGGAATGTTGGTAGCGTGGATCGCGGGAGCGAAATTGGTCGCATAGTCATCGCGGTAGAAGCTGATGTCCAGGCTGCCGAGCGGAACGTCGACGCCCTCGATCTCCTTGATCTCCTCGGCGAGCTTCTTTGCCAGAAGGTCGCCGCGCGTGACGATGCCGACCAGAGCGAGGTCTTCACAGCCCTCGTTGCGCTCGAGAATCTCGTGCGCGATGCGGGTCATCGCTCGGTTGACGGCGGTCTCGTCCATGATGACCGCCTTGGGGGAAGTCGTGCCCATCGATCTCCTTCCTCACATGTCTTGACTGCTGACACAGTCAAAAAAATAGATGCCCGACCGCTCAAAGCGGAACCAGACACCCACAGGAAGTACTGCTCATTGACAGCTATGTAATTCCATGCGGGTATCTCGTACCCCTTTAATGGTCAAGGCATAGTGTAGCCAACCTCGGGCTCAAATGCGAGCATAAATACTAGTCAATCCGTAAACGGAGCAAATCGCTCCATAAACCTATATATATTTGTGGGACGCGCTTGAAAACCTTGTTGCGAGCTGGCATAATCCCCTCTGCTGCACGCAAATCGGATCTACGTCCAGGGCCGTGGCGTGGGCACTATCGCCAAAAGAGAAATATCTCTGTGTAGATTGCGCACAGAGACATGCTTCTGTGCTATAGTTCAGGCTTGTTTGTTAACGCGACATGTTCGTTTGTCGCCCAAGGAGGGTCAGTTATGTCCAAAGTTTGCGAAGTTTGCGGTAAGCACCCCGTTGCCGGTCGCTCCATCAGCCACTCTCACCGCGTCACCAACCGTAAGTTCCGCCCCAACATCCAGCGCGTCTACGTCGTCGTCGATGGTCACCGTCGCAAGATGAACGTTTGCTCCACCTGCCTCAAGTCCGGCAAGGTTGCGCGCTCCTAAATAAGGTCTTACCAACAAGTACCTCGGACTCTCCGGGTCAAAGACCTCGCGTTCACATAGAACTTACCAAAGGCGTCCTCC
>CAMQPJ010000227.1 GCA_947003675.1 uncultured Collinsella sp.
CTCAAGCAGCCACCCATAGAGACGTATTAGAACCGGTTAGCGCACGCGCTCGATCTCGACACCGCAACTTGCCAGGGGCAGGCCAACAGGTGCCCACGGCTTATCGAGCTTTATACGCACACCAAGCAGCGAGGGATAGCGGCGCAGCAGCATCTGGGCTGTCCCCTCGGCTGCCGCCTCGATGAGTTTAAACGTATGCTCGCGCAGATAGCCATCGACATCGTGGCACACCGAGCCGTAGTCAATCGAGGCGTCCAGGTTATCGTGCTCCCCCGCTGCACGCAGGTCGGCATAGAGCACCAAGGACACGACAAACTTCTGGCCCAGCGCGTTCTCTTCGGGATACACGCCGTGGTTGGCAAAGACCTCGAGACCGTCGATAGTAATGCGATCGGCATGGCGCAGATCGTCATAGCTCACGTGGGGCACCGCCGTTGCGGTGGATATTTTGCCCCTTTCACGGCGGGCGAGTTCGGCACCTTCAGTCTTGGTTGCATTCTCGGGCAGTTTTTTGTTACTCATCGCGATCGTCTCCTTCGTTTAGAACCCCGACCGCGCAAACTAACTACACGCGAATCGACAGGTTCTTTTTATCGTCGCTCCAGTTGCAAGCATTGCGCGCGGGGCATGCAAAGCAGGCGCGCGACGCTTTGTCGGCTGCGTAGAGCAGACGCTCAAGCGGTTGGCTGTTCACGCGCAGCTTTCGATGGCCCAGAATGGCCGTCTTAATGGCTGCGGCATCGGCCGGCTCAAACGCCACATCATCGGGCATGCCGCCGAGAATCGCATCAGCGACGCGTTCGCTTGCAACATCATGGGATATACCCGATTCATACTGTTCATCTTTGCCGATATCGTGAAGAAGTGCCGTGGCGTAGATGACCTCGCGGTCAAACTCGAGCTGTTCCTCGAGATTCTTGATCCACATAATACGGGCGACATCCAGCAGGTGGTCAATACCGTGGCGGCAGAAGATGCGCCCCGATTCCAACTGTGCAATGTTGCCCAGGTGCCGCCGGAACAGACCGTTGGCACAGATGTAATCAATGCGAGGCATGACACCAAAAGGCGCCAGACCCGAAGCCATAAAACCGCGACGCGGCGTTCCCTCGTCAGTATTCGATGTAAAGTCGTTGACGACTCTCATAGTTAGCGTCCCAGCATCCTAAAGAAACGCTCTTCGAGCGCGGGGTCGGTCTCAAAGACGCCGCGGCGAGCGAGCGTCACGGTCTTGGTGCCGGGCTTTTGCACGCCGCGCATGGTCATACACATATGCTCAGCTTCCATGAGCACAATCGCTCCCTGGGGAGCGAGATACTCCATGAGGGCATCGGCAACCTGCGCACACAGCTGCTCCTGCAGCTGCAGACGGCGGGCATAAACCTCAACCGTGCGAGCAAGCTTAGAGAGCCCTGCGACACGGCCGTTGGGGATATAGCCAATGGTAGCCTTGCCGTAAAACGGCAGCAGATGATGTTCGCACAGCGAGTAGAACGTGATGTCGCGCTCGATAACCAAATCGTTCGAAGCGACGGCAAAGGTTTTGGACAGGTGCTCCTCGGCACTCTGGTCCATACCGCCGGCGATTTCACCATACATACGGGCAACGCGCGCCGGGGTCTCCAGCAGGCCCTCACGAGTTGGGTCCTCGCCTATGCCCTCAAGCAACAGCTTAATGGCGGCCTCGACTTTTTCCTGATCGACCATCTGGGCCTCACTTTTCCGATTTCACGTTCGCGCTATGGTACCACGCCCTCCGGCATCGACCACAAGCTACATAGTATGGGTCGAATAGACCGGATCATCACGCCAAAGTTCAACCGCATCACAAAGCGCAACGCCCTCGCGCTCGGCACGGGCACGCGTAGCGTTCATATCGATCACGCGCTGATTGCTCGAGCCTCTGAAGCGCAACGAGATATCGTACAAATCCTGAACGAACGGACCGTCCACCAACATATCGAGGCAGGTAAGGATGCGGTCCGTCACCTCGGTATGATGACGACCGCCCGGCATAAGCTCCTCGAGCACATCGCCGGTAAAGCACCAAATAGTCTTTCCCGACCCCGATGGATAGGCCGCACGCACGCGTTCGATAAAGTCGACAAGCCCCGCTTGATTCTCAGGTTCCATAGGCTCGCCGCCCAAAATCGTCAGACCATCGATAAAGGGATGATCGAGACTCTCGATAATCTTGTCCTCGACGGCGCGATCGAACGGCTCGCCCGCAGCAAAGTCCCACGCGACAGAGTTAAAGCAGTTCTTGCACCCACGACGGCACCCACTCACAAACAGAGAAGTACGAACGCCTTCTCCATCAGCAATATCGAAATACTTAATGTTCGCGTAGTTCATAGGTAACTCTCCTGGGAGGCCGGGACATATCATCCCGTCCTCAAACATTCTCGGCCTGCGGCCTGCGAAACTGCGGGCGGGACGATATGTCCCGGCCTCATGCAAAGGGCAACTCAATGAACGAAGCGAACATCGAGTATGGGGTTCGAGGTCCAATAAAAACTGGGTTGCAGCTCAACCGTCATCGCAAGCAAAGCGTTGCTGCAAGTCAACTCATTTCCACTAAGAACTTCGAGGAGTGAGCAGGCCGCATGCTGCATCTCAGCTACATTAACTTGGCTGCCCCGTAGCGAGGCCCCGGACCTTTGCTCGATATGAGTTCCGCACGAACAGGAGGCGCCAGTGGCGCCTCCGTCGTGAGCCAGGACTGTCCGAAATAGCGAGTAAAGGTCCGGGGCCTCGCTACGGGGCAGCCTGGGATGGTTATTAGAGATGCAGCACGCGGTCGCGGATCTCCTCGGTTCGACCCTGGTTCCAGAACTGGGTACCGATGTAGCCGCACGTACGACGAGCGACGTTCATCTTCTCCTGGTCGCGGTTGCCGCAATTGGGGCACTCCCACACCAGCTTGCCATCGTCCTCGACAATCTTGATCTCGCCATCGTAGCCGCACACCTGGCAGTAGTCGCTCTTGGTGTTGAGCTCGGCGTACATGATGTTGTCGTAGATGTACTGCATCACGCGAATGACAGCCTTGAGGTTGTCCTGCATGTTGGGAACCTC
>CAMQPJ010000228.1 GCA_947003675.1 uncultured Collinsella sp.
CAGTGCTGGAACGCTCTGCAGGACGAGCTGGGCATTATGCCCTGCGCCGCCAACGCCATCCTCAACGAGATGGGCATTCCTATCGTATGCGAGACCGATATCCACGGCGCCATCACCGCGCTGATGGTCGAGGCCGCCGACCTGGGCCGTCACCGCGGCATGTTCGCCGACTGGACCGTGCGCCATCCCGATAACGAGAACGGCGAGCTGCTGCAGCATTGCGGCCCCTGGCCCTGCAGCTGCGCGGCCGTCAAGCCCAAGCTCACCTACCCGCTGGCTTTCGATCACCCCGGCGCGCTGACGGCCGAGGCCAAGCACGGCGACCTCACCCTTGCCCGCTTTGACGGTGACAACGGCGAGTACTCGCTGCTACTGGGCAACGCCCGCGGCATCGACGGCCCGGCCGGCATGGGCACCTACCTGTGGGTCGAGGTCGACAACCTCAAGCGCCTCGAGGCCAAGATCGTCGAGGGCCCCTACATCCACCACTGCGTCGCTATTCACGCCAACGTGGTGCCGGTGCTCTACGAGGCGTGCAAGTATATCGGCATCGCTCCCGACCTGTACGACCCGATTGAAGAAGACGTCAAAGCCTACCTGCGAGGAGAGTAGAAATGGCAACTATCGAAGAGCTTGAGTCCCTGCGTTGGGACCTTCGCCGCGATTGCGTCGATATCATCATGGCTGGCGCCGGCGGCCACATCGGCGGTGATATGTCGGTGATCGACGCCCTCATGACCCTCTACGCCAACCACCTCAACATTTCGCCCGAGACCGTCGACGATCCCAATCGCGACCGCTTCGTGCTCTCCAAGGGCCACGCCATGGAGGCTTACTACGCGGTGCTTTGCCACGAGGGCTATCTTGACCTCGACGACGTCAAGGCCCGCTTCTCCAAGTTCGGCAGCCCCTACATCGGCCACCCCAACAACAAGCTCAAGGGCATCGAAATGAACTCGGGCTCGCTGGGTCACGGCCTGCCCGTGGCCGTGGGCATGGCGCTTGCAGGCAAGATGGACGGCCGCGATTACCGCGTCTACACCATCATGGGCGATGGTGAGCTTGCCGAGGGCTCGGTCTGGGAGGGCGCCATGAGCGGCGGCAACTACCAGCTCGATAATCTGTGCGCGCTCGTGGACCGCAACCGCCTGCAGATTAGCGGCAGCACCGAGGACGTTATGAAGCAGGACTCGCAGGAGGAGCGCTGGGCCGCCTTCGGCTGGAACGTGCTCTCTATTCCGGGCAACGACGTCCGGGCCATCGACGCCGCGCTGACGCTTGCGGCCGAGACCTGCGGCAAGCCCACGGTCATCATCCTCAACACGGTGAAGGGCTACGGCTCGCCCGTTATGGAGGACAAGGCCGCCTGGCATCATCACCTGCCTAACGATGAGGAATATGCCCAGATCATCGCCGATTTCGCTGCCCATAAGGAGGCCATCAATGGCTAACAAGATCGCCAATCGCAAGGTTATCTGCGACACGCTGCTCGAGGCCGCGAAGACCGATAAGGATATCGTCGTCCTGTGCTCCGATTCCCGCGGCTCCGCATCGCTCACGCCGTTCTTTGATCAGTATCCCCAGCAGTCCGTCGAGGTCGGCATTGCCGAGCAGGACCTGGTGAGCATCGCCGCCGGCATGGCTTCGTGCGGCAAGAAGGCCTGGGCCGCCTCGCCGGCGTCCTTTGTGACCACGCGCTCGTATGAGCAGTGCAAGGTCGACGTCTCGTACTCCAACACCAACGTCAAGCTCATCGGCATCTCGGGCGGCGTGTCCTACGGCGCCTTGGGCATGAGCCATCACTCCGCGCAGGATATCGCCGCCATGAGCGCGATTCCCAACATGCGCGTGTATCTGCCGAGCGACCGCTTCCAGACCGCCGAGCTCGTGCGGGCCCTGGTCGCCGACAACAAGCCGGCCTACATCCGCGTGGGCCGCAACCCGGTCGAGGACGTGTACGCCGAGGGCGAGTGCCCGTTCCAGATGGATCGCGCCACCTGGGTACGCCGCGGCACCGATGTAACGCTCGTCGCTACCGGCGAGATGGTCCGCCATGCCGTGGACGCTGCCGACCTGCTGGCCGAGCAGGGCATCTCGGCAACGGTGCTCGACATGTACTGCGTCAAGCCGCTTGACGCCGAGGCCGTGATTGAGGCTGCCGGTGCCACGCGCGCCGTCGTGACTGTCGAGGAGCACAGTCCCTTCGGCGGCTTGGGCTCTATGGTCGCGCAGATGGTGGGCGAGCATTGCCCGCGTCCGGTCAAGTGCCTCTCCCTGCCCGACGCGCCGGTCATCACCGGCACGAGCCCCGAGGTCTTTGCACACTACGGCCTGACGGGTGCCGGAATCGCGCAGACCGTCGCCGAATTCCTGCCCACAGAGTAACTGGAATGTGACAAAGGGACCGTCCCTTTGTCACATTCGTTTTGAAAGGGGTGGCCATGGGCCGCTACATCATCGGAATCGATCAGTCCACGCAGGGCACCAAGGCGCTGCTGGTAGACGAGGGTGGCCATCTGATTCATCGTGCCGACCGCTCGCATCGCCAGATTGTCAACGAAGCCGGCTGGGTGAGCCATGATCCGGCCGAGATTGCCACCAATGTGCTGGCCGTGGCGCGTGCCGTGGTGGAGGAGACCGGGGTCAATCCGGCCGACGTCGCCGGCATCGGCATCTCCAACCAGCGCGAGACCACCGTTGCATGGAACCGCACGACGGGCGAGCCGCTGTGCGACGCCGTGGTGTGGCAGTGCGCCCGCGCCCGCGAGCTGTGCGACGAGTTGACCGCGCGCGAGGGTGTGGCCGAGCTGGTGCGCGACACGACGGGTCTGGTGCTCTCGCCCTACTATCCGGCGGGCAAGATGGCCTGGATCCTTGCGAACGTTCCCGCTGCTGCCGAGGCCGCGGCGGCAGGCGAGCTGTGCCTGGGCACCATCGATGCCTGGGTGGTCTGGACGCTCACGGGCGGCGCGGAGTTTCGCTGCGACTGGTCCAATGCCAGCCGCACGCAGCTCTTTGACCTGCGCCGTGGCTGCTGGAGCGAGCCGGTGTGCGAGGCCTTTGGC
>CAMQPJ010000229.1 GCA_947003675.1 uncultured Collinsella sp.
GCACCCGATTCTCGGTCCGCAAGCGTCGAGACGATCTCGAGAATCTCGTCGAGCGATGCCCCCGTGATATCAAAGCGGCTGCAAAGCTCGTCTCGTGTCATGCCATTCTCGCCGGCGGCGTAGAGGGCCTCCATGATGTCGATGGCGCGCGAGAGTCTTTGCTCGCTGGTGAGTTTACGCACGGGCATGCTCGTGCACCGTCCTTTCGATGAGGTTATTCCACGCCTGCCTGAGAGAATCGGGGGCGACGGGCCTCATGCCATCCATGGCATGGGCCATGCAAAATGAGGCTGCGGCTTCAAGGTCGCGCACGTTAACGGTCCAGGTCCACTCTGCTTCGGTGCGCGTGAGTTCGCCTCGTCCGCGTGTGAGACCGCTGACCATATCGGCCTGCGCCTCACGCGCGAACGAGAATGTAGCCGCAACGGGTGGACGGTCGGCAAAATCGAACTCAAAGAATAAGTAATCGTTGAGGTTGAAATCCGCAGGAATGGTGTAGGCTTTCGAAGGTCTCCAGGCGCGAATGATGCGGTCACAGCGGAATGTTCTGATATTGTCGGTGGCATTGTCGAGGCCGCAGAAGTATGCCGTACCCTCGCGCTCGAACATGCCGTAGACGCAAACGGTCCGCTCGCGTTGTTCGCCGCGCCCGTTTTGGTACAAAAAGCGCAGCGCACAGCGCTCGGCAAAGGCGCTCCATACCGCATCGACGGCGGGAGAGCGGCGGATCGGTGCCTCTCCTGTCGTCGACATGCCGGTGAGGTAGGCAATCTTGGAGCGAATGTCGGCAAGCGGCGCGGCAAAGGCGGATGAGCCTGCCGCGAGTGTCTGGTCGATGGCATTGAGCAGGATGTCGGCATCGTCTGCGGTGATGAGACCGCCCGCGGCAAACGTATGCTCGCGGTCGATCGTCCACGCGCTCTCCTCGGTTTCCTGTGCTCCGGCAGCACGAACCTCCCTGATAACGATGCCGCGTTCGAGCAGCTTGTCGCGATCGCGGCGGAACTTGCGTTTGTCCGAGTCGATATTGCCCGAGCCGTATCCCAAATCGGAATCCAGGACGATCTGCTCGGTCGTCAACGGTTCGGGAGAACTGTTGAGTACAAAGAAAAGGTTGAGGATGCGCTGAGCCGTTTTATCGAAACCGGGCTCGGGTGCCCCCTTTTTAATTGTCGCGGTCGCGTCGCTTGCCGTCATAGAATCCTCGCATGAGAAGGTCGTTTGATGCCATGATTTTAGTCCGATATGGAGATTAGGCTATATCCTTGTCCGCTCGCGGCGTTAAGATGGCCCGAATTCGGTCGTTTGCGCTCGCTCGGGGTATACTTTCGACTATATACGGTTCTAATGTGCATGCATTGGGCCTATTTGTCGGATTATGGATGTGGAGCGCACATGGCGAACACCCAGAACTATATTAACCACCTGCTGCAGAACACCGGCATTACGCCGGCATGCAGCGAAGAAGAGCGCTTGGCTGCCGAGGATATCGCTCAGATCTTCCGCAACCACGGCTTTGACCCCGAGGTTCAGGAGTTCAATGCCCCGGCGCCCAGTAGATTGGCATTTGCCGTTACCGGTATTCTTGCGTTTGCCGGCGCCCTGCTGATGGGCATCGGCGGCGGTATCGGCTTGGTCGGCACCTTGCTGGCCATTGTCGGCGCCGTTCTTTACGTGCTCGAGCGCACGGGCCACCCCGTGGTTTCGCGCCTGGGCAAGACGGGCGTGAGCCAAAATGTCATCGCCTACCACAAGGCCTCGGGCCCGCTCGCGTCTCCGCGCAACCGCCCGGTGGTCGTTGTCGCACACTACGACTCTCCCCGTGCTGAGCTGCTCGCCCGCGAGCCCTATGCTTCGTATCGTGCGCTCATCGCCAAGCTGTTGCCCGTTGCCACGATTGCCCCTGCTGCCGTTGCCATCCTGCGTATCCTGCCGCTCCCCGGCGCGCTCAAGGTTCTGCTGTGGATTGTCGCGATCCTCGCTTCCCTCGTTGCACTTGCCAACGCGGCAAACATCATCTCTAACCGCCACGTTCTTCCCTATACGTCCGGCGCGGTGTGCAACAAGTCTTCTGTCGCCGCTATGCTCGGCGTTATGGACAACGTTGCTCCCTTCCAGGGCGAGAACGAGTTTCCCGACGATGTTCCGTTCGATACCTATTTTGGGGAGCAGAAACGTCGTGCCGAGGAAATGGCGCGCGCGGCGGCGGAGTATGCCGCGGCCCAGCAGCAAAACGACTACGGCAACACCATCGAGTACGAAGAGCCTACCTACGCCGAGGACGAGTTCGGTCAGCCGATTGCTCCCGACGCTCAAACCGAGCCCGAACAGGGCGAGGCTTTTGACGAGCAGATTGAGGGCTTTGAGGATGCGTCTGCCGACGAGACGCTGATTGGCGCCATCGTGCCCGAGGATCAGAATCAGGCTGTCCAGGCCGAAGAGTTCAATGACGAGGTTCCCGCTGCTGAGCCGGCGGAGGAGCCTGCCGCGGCCGAGCCCGAGCCCAAGCTCTATCGCAACGCCGCCGGCAACATTCGCTTTGGTTCGGATGCCATCCGTGCACTCGGAATGCTTCCCGAGTCCTGCACGCTCGATTACGAGGAGGGCGAGGAGCCGACGTTTGAGCCCGAGCCTGCGCCCGTTGTCACTGCGGATGATGAGTCTGCCGCGGTTACCGCTGCCGTTGCCGAGCCCGAGGCGGTGTCCGCGATCGATCCCGCGGCAGGACTGGACATTTTGGCTCCCGCCGCGCCGGCGCAAGACGTTGCGGACGAGTCTGACGACGATTACGTTGAACAGCCGAGGCGCGTGTCTTACGAGAGCGATACTGATTTCTCTGCCGAGATTCCCGCGGCAACGCCCCATGCCGATATTGCATCCGCGTTCTCTTCGATTGGCGCCAGCGCTTCCAGCTTCTTTAAGGGTGCGCTTGCAAAGGGCAGGAAATTTGTCGACGATTTCGAGGAGAAGCGCGCTGCCGCACGCGAGGCTGCCGAGCAGGAGGCTATCGCTCAGCAGCAGGCAGCCGAGGCG
>CAMQPJ010000230.1 GCA_947003675.1 uncultured Collinsella sp.
GGATCGTAGCCGTCATCGTCCTCGTTCTCGGCACGGATGTAGGGGTCGCACGGCTTGGGCGCCGGTTTCGGCGCGGGCCTTGGTGCAGCGGACGCTATCTCAGCCGCCGGCGCGCTTGTCTTGATCTCGTTTTTCATCTGCATAGCTCCTTGCATCGCATCCGTTCAACATCATCGATTGTCGCACGAAAAAGGGCGGCGGACCCGATTGGATCCGCCGCCCTTGGCGTTTTGCGATGAGGTGCGGTTAAAGCCGGCCCCATAATTTACTCTGCGTCGGGGACCTCGTAGGTGGCCGCCGGCGTGTTGTCGCACACGACGGTAAAGCCACCGTCCTTGTCGACATCGACCGTCACCTGATCGCCCTCGCGCACCGTGCCGTCGATGATAGCGGCGGCGATGGCATCCACGACCTCGCGCTGCACCAGACGCTTGAGCGGACGGGCGCCAAAGACCGGGTCCAGGCCGCCCACGGCGAGCATCTGCTTGGCCGCCGGGGTGATGGCAAGCGTCATGCGCTCCTTGGCCAGACGCGCGCGGACGTCGGCGAGCTGGATGTTGACGATCTTCTCGATCTGCGCCATACCGAGCGGATGGAACACCACGATATCGTCGATACGGTTGAGGAACTCGGGGCGGAAGGTCTGAGCCATGGCCGCGTCGACCTGATGGCGCATCTCCTCCTCGTCCTTGCCGGAAAGCTCGGCGATAGCCTTGGAGCCCACGTTAGACGTCATGATGATGATCGTGTTCTTGAAGGACACCTGACGACCCTGGCCATCGGTCAGACGGCCGTCGTCGAGCACCTGCAACAGCACGTTGAAGACATCAGGATGAGCCTTCTCCATCTCGTCGAGCAAGATTACGGAGTACGGGCGACGGCGCACGGCCTCGGTGAGCTGGCCGCCCTCGTCGTAGCCCACGTATCCCGGGGGCGCACCGATCAGACGCTGGACGCTGAACTTCTCCATGTATTCGGACATGTCGATACGCACGAGCGCGCGCTCGTCATCGAACAGGCACTCGGCCAGCGCCTTGGCGAGCTCGGTCTTGCCTACACCGGTGGGGCCCAGGAAGAAGAAGCTGCCGATGGGCTTGTCCGGATCGGAGAGACCCGCACGGCTGCGGCGCACGGCCGCGGCAACGGCGGAGACGGCCTCGTCCTGACCGATGACGCGCTTATGCAGCTCGCCCTCCAGGCCCTTCAACTTGTCGAGCTCGCCCTGCATCATCTTGGACACGGGCACGCCGGTCCAGGCGCTCACGACCTCGGCGATCTCGTCGGAGGTCACCTGCTCGTTGAGGCCCTCGCCGTCCTGCTGCTTTTGTGCCTCGAGCGCGGCCTCGGAATCCTGAATCTGCTGCTGCAGGCCCGGAATCACGGAGTAGCGCAGCTCGGACGCACGACCCAAATCGCCGTTGCGCGTCGCGCGCTCCTCCTCGCTCTTGGCCTCGTCAAGCTGGCTCTTAAGCTCCTGCACGTGGTCAATGGCGTTCTTCTGGTTGAGCCAGCCGGCCTTTTGCACGTTGAGTTTTTCCTGGACCTCGGCAATCTCCTGGCGCAGGGCCTCCAGACGCTCCTTGGAGGCGTCATCGGTCTCTTTCATGAGCGCCTGTTCCTCGATCTGCAGCTGAGTGAGCTGACGCGTGGTGGCGTCGATCTCGACCGGCATGCTGTCGAGTTCCATGCGCAGGCGGCTTGCCGCCTCATCGACCAAATCGATGGCCTTGTCGGGCAGGAAGCGGTCGGCGATGTAGCGATCGGAGAGGTCGGCAGCTGCCACGAGCGCGCTATCGGTGATATGCACACCGTGGAAGATCTCGTACTTCTCCTTCAGACCACGCAGGATCGAAATGGTGTCCTCGACGGTAGGCTCGGAGACCATCACGGTCTGGAAACGACGGGCGAGCGCCGCGTCCTTCTCGATGTACTTGCGGTATTCGTCGAGCGTGGTCGCGCCAATCGCGTGCAGGTCGCCACGGGCGAGCGCCGGCTTGAGGATGTTGCCGGCGTCCATGGAGCCCTCGGTGGCACCCGCGCCCACGATGGTGTGGAGCTCATCGATGAACAGGATGACCTTGCCCTCGGATTTTTGCACTTCTTTGAGCACGGCCTTCAAGCGGTCCTCGAACTCGCCGCGGTACTTGGCGCCGGCGACCAGCGCGCTCATGTCGAGCTCGATGAGGTCGCGGTCGCGCAGGGTGCTCGGCACGTCGCCGGCCACGATACGCTGGGCGATACCTTCGACGATGGCTGTCTTGCCGACGCCCGGCTCGCCAATGAGCACGGGGTTGTTCTTGGTGCGGCGGGACAGGACCTGGATGGTACGGCGAATCTCGTCGGTACGACCGATGACAGGGTCGAGCTTGCCGGCGCGGGCAAGGTCGCAGATGTTGCGTCCGTACTGCTCTAGTGCCTCAAACTGAGTCTTGTCCTCGGCAGACGTCACGCGGTCATCGCCGCGCAGCTCCTCATAGACCTGCTCGATGCGCTCCTTGGTCACGCTGGCATCGCGCAGCACGCGGCCCGCCTCGCCCTTGTCCTCGGCAAGCGCCATAAGCAGGTGCTCGGTCACCACAAAGCTGTCACCCATCTTGGTGGCCTTTTTCTCGGCCTTCTCGATGACACGGACAAGCTCGTTGGACAGGCCCATCTGCTGGCCCTCGCCCGAAACCTTGGGCGCGTGGTCGATGGCATCCTGTGTGGAGCGTGCAAGCTGAGCCGGGTCGGCACCGATGCGCTCAATGATCACGGAGATATTGCGCTCGCCGGCACCGAGCAGGGCAGACAGCAGGTGAATCGGCTCCACCGCGCCGGCCTGCGCGTCAGCAGCCGTGCTCATGGCGGTCTGCAACGCCTCGCGCGACGTCATTGCTAGCTTATCGATTCTCATGGAATCACCTCTCTTGGGGCGGCCGCCCTACGGGGCGGCTTCACGTTGTTCGAGAAGTATTGTTGCCAGCTTTGCGCGTTCTTATACACAAATCTAAGTCTCTATATATAAGATTTTCTGAGTGATTGAAAGATAGGGG
>CAMQPJ010000231.1 GCA_947003675.1 uncultured Collinsella sp.
AGCTTTACCGGCGCAGCCCTACTCGTGGGTATGGCCTACGTAGTCTTCGTCGATCGTAATCTTGGCAATCGACCTGGGGTATTCCGATTCGACACGTTGTGCCAGCGCGTGCTTTAAGTCTTCGGCACTCATCTGCAGATCCGAGGGACGCACGCAGTCAAAGATCACGTTGGTGTGCGTGGGACCCGGCACACAGCGCAGATCGTGAATCGAAAGGCGGCTATCGATCTGTTGGGCCATGGCGTTAATGCGTAAACGCATGCTCGCCACCTTGGGATCGTCGGTCACGATGGGGTCGTAATGGAGCGTGACAATCATGCCGTCTTCGTTCCTAAACGACTGCTCGATGTTATCGAGCGTGTCGTGACTTTCCAGCGGGCTGGCCTCGGCTGCCATCTCGGCGTGAGCGCTTGCGAACTTCCTGCCCGGGCCGTAGTCGTGAACCATCAGATCGTGAACGCCCAAAACGCCGGGGTAGCTCATGATCTTGTCTCGAATATGCTTGACCAGCTTAGGATCGGGCGTCTGGCCCAAAAGCGGGCTCACCGTATCCTGGATGAGTTCAAAACCGCTCCAGCCAATATAGGCGCCAACGGCAAGGCCGACCCATGCGTCAAGATTGATGTGCGTCACCTGCGAAACAATTGCGCACGCCAGCACGGCGCCTGTGGCAAGGACATCGTTCTTGGAATCCTGCGCGGTCGCATGCAGCGTCTCGGACTCAATGCGATCGCCGAGCTTTTGGTTGAGGGCCGCCATCCAGAGCTTTACGACCATCGAAAGCACGAGAACTGCCACCAGGGCAAGCGAGAACTCGACAGGTTCGGGGTGGATGACGCGCTCGACCGAGGACTTCACCAGTTCAACGCCAATCAGCAGCACGAGCGCCGCCACGACCAATCCCGAGAGATACTCATAGCGACCGTGGCCGTAAGGATGCTCGGGGTCGGCCGGCTTGCTCGCCAGCTTAAAGCCCAGCACGCTCACGATATTCGAGCTGGCATCGGACAGGTTGTTCATGGCATCCGCCACAATCGAAACCGATCCCGAAACCACACCAATTGCGCCCTTCGCAGCACAAAGCGCAACATTGGCGACAATACACACCATGCCAGCCAACGTGCCCACACGCGCACGATCGCCCTGTGCGCGCTTAACAATCCACTCGACCATCTACATCCGCCCCCACGGTTCTACTTATATATCTATTGCTCAAACGGATTGTAGTGTAGCCACTTTGTCTCCCAGATACAAAGAGGCCGCAGCCCGCACGGGCCACGGCCTTGGAGCATGACAAAAGAATCGTCCTTTTGTCGCACAGGTTTACGCGCTTACTTCAGCAGCGCTCGCCACTGTTTCGGGCGAATCGGCTCCGTCCTCCGTCGCCTGTTCCTTCGTCGGCACCACACCAAAGCAGTAGCTCAGCGCCGCAGACACCGCAAATGACACACCGCCGGCAGCGCAGCACCACAGCAGGTTCGAGATACCGCCCGTGGCAAAGCCAATGACCATGAGGACATTCGTCATGCCGATGGTATAGGCCGTAACGTGGCCCACGGCCGCAACAAGGCCTCCGACGGCGCCGCCAATGGCCATGCACGTCAGGCACCTGCCATATTTAAAGCCGCAACCGTACAGCGCCGGCTCGCTTACGCCGCCAAGAACACCCGAGATTGAATAGCCCAGCATGAGCGCCTTCTCGTCCTTATCCGCAACGCGGAGCGACGCGCCAAAGGGCATGCCCCAAACGGCGAACGTCGCCATCGTCGCGGCGATCAGGATGCACGAATCCGTTCCCACACTCATAAACTGCGCATAGGCAAGCGATAGGACAACGTTGCTGACGCCCGCAATCTTAAGGAACTCCCAGCCCGCGGCAAGCCCCATGAGCGTGAGCAGCGACACGATGCCACCGGAATTGCCAAGCATAAACATAAGCTGGCCCAACAGCATGCCCAGATAGCTGCCCGCCGGCGCCGTGATACACAGCGAAACCGGAACCATGACAAGCATGGTCGCAAACGGAACAAACGAAAACGCCACGGCCTTAGGGATAACGCGCCGAAAGAAACACTCCACTCGCCATAGCACGGGCACCGAGATGAGGACCGGAATAACAGTCGTCGTGTAATCATTGACTGGCGCGGGAAGCAGACCATACACGGAAGTCATCGATGCCCCCGTCGTCGATGCGGCATCGACGAGCTTAAGCAGGTCGGGCGCAATCAATACGCCGCCCAGCATCATGCCCAGCTGCTCCGAGCAACCGAGCTGGCGGGCGGCCGCCCAACCAAGATAAATGGGCAAAAAGTAGTAGCCGGCGTTATAGAGCCAACTGTAGAACAGGCGATAGATTTCGGAATCGGCAGACCACAGGCCCAGCATGCCTTCGCCCATAATGACGGCGACGGTGCGGAACAACGCCGCGCAGACAATAAAGGGCAGCGCCGACATCATGCTTTTGGACAGATAGTCCACCACGGCCATAGCGTTTGATGAAACCGTCGTTGTAAACGAGGTGTTAGAAACTTGTGACACAGGAACCCTTTCCCAATGTGACATGCGGACTGTCCCTTTGTCACATCGTGCGGTACCGACCGATTGCGCGGTACTTTTCGTAGCGGAGGTTTGTGAGGGTCGCGTCGTCGAGCTGCCCAAGCGTATCGAAGGCATCGAATGCCGAGGACATGACGGCACCGGCGATCTCCTCATGCGACAGGCCCCTATCATCAACAATGCCGTCGATGATGCCGAGCGCCAGCAGATCGGGGGCCGTGAGCTTAAGCGCCTCGGCGGCCTCATTCGCGCGCTCGGTATCCTTCCACAGGATCGACGCACAGGCCTCGGGGCTCACGACCGAATAGGCCGAGCTCGAGAGCATCAGGATGCGGTCGGCCACGGATAGCGCCAGCGCGCCACCAGAGCCGCCCTCGCCTGTCACCACCGAGACAATCGGCGTCTTAAGGCCGCTCATCTCCATGAGATTCTGGGCAATCGCCTCGCCCTGGCC
>CAMQPJ010000232.1 GCA_947003675.1 uncultured Collinsella sp.
CCCACGCCCCTATTGGAGTATTTGGCCCTAATAGCCCCATATCGCTCGACTCCTTCCGCATCTGGTGGCGCGGCCGCGGTATCCCGCTCGCACGCATTGGGCTAGCCTCCCTGCTTGCAGAAGCCGCAGTTGATGTTCCCGATGAACTCGTACAGCGAAATCTTGGCCTCTCCCTATCCGACCAGTATTGGATTAGACCCCAAGGCTCCGGTCTCGCGTGGGAAGATATTAACTTCTTCAATAATGCTTTTGACGACGTCTCTCTGTCCATCGCGTCCTTCGCCCCAGAGGGCAAGGCAGCTGCCGCGAAGCCCGACAACACCTCGGACGGCAATCTTCAAAAGTACTGGACATGCGAGGATGACCGTCGAATCCTCCACAAGGCAGGTGCGCACCTGAACCAAGAACCATATAACGAGCTGGTGGCGACTGCACTTCACCGTCGCATCCTAAACGCCTGCGATTATGTGCCTTACTCGCTCGATGGCACGGGCACTTCCGCCCTGAGCGTATGCGATGTCTTCTTAACTGATGAAGAAGAGTATGTCCCTGCGTTCTATGTAAACCAGCACGCAAACGCAGATGAACGACTAACCGACTACGAGCGATACGTGGCAAACTGCGAGGAGCTCGGGGTGGCAGGCGTCAAGGATGCCCTTGACCGCATGATCGTGTGTGACGACATCATCGCCAACTATGACCGTCATTGGCGTAACTTTGGCCTTGTGCGAAACGTCAACACGCTAGCCTGCAGACCTGCCCCCATCTTCGATTCGGGCTCATCGCTCTGGTGCAACGTTTCTCTAAAGGAGCTTAAGGCAGGAGAGCACAGTTTTACCAGCGCGCAGTTTCATTCAAGCCCCGCCAAACAAATGTTGCTCGTCGAGGACATGGGCTGGTTTGACGGCGACAAACTCGAAGGCTTCGTTGACGAGGCAATCGAAATTCTGTCCAGAAACGACGCGCTCACGGCAAGGCTGCCATATCTAAAAGAGGCGCTTACATGGCGCCTCCGTAGAATGATCGACATCGCTGAATGGAGTTAGCGAGACAGCGTCGCGCCGTCAGCTCCCCTACCTCCCGCGCAGGGCCTTGAGCTTGGCCAGGGCATCGGGGCTCAAGCGGCTGCCCAGGGTCATCTTGATCTGCGGAGCTTCCTCTGCCTCGTGAACGTCGTTATCGATCTGTTTGATCTCGTCCACCAGCATGCGGCTCGAGATGCGCGTAACGCCCTTGCCCATGACGACGGCCTGGATCGTGCCGTCACTCGACACCACGGAGCACGCGCGGCCTTCCTCGCGCGCCTCGATGCAGAGCTTCTGCACCACGGTATCGGCCGATACGCCCGTCGGCGAAAACTCGATACGCACGCCACGGGCCGGCAGGTTGGGGCGCTCGCTGGAGATATTGCCCGCACCGTCAAACACGATTACGGCCTCGTAGCGGCCCTGGGCAAACGCGGCAACGTCGTTGATGAGGGCGGTGCGCGCCATATCGTGAACGTCGCTGGAGTATGGATCGTCGGAATGGTCGTAGACGAGCTTTTCGTAGCGCGGCGTGCAGTGGATCACGTTGTAACCGTCGACCACCAGCAGCTCGGGCTTGTTGGAGTGCACCGTCGAGACTGGGTCGGCGATAGCCTGCGCAAACGCATTGCCGCCCACGCCATAGGTCGCAGCCGAAACAATCGGCTTGGCCGAGCCCTCGCCAAAGCGCTTGGCCTTGGACTTGGCGCGGTTCTTCTTGGACATGTGCTACTCCTCCCCCATGAGCTCGCCGGCGTTGCGACGCAGCCACTCAAAGCACAGCGCCGTGGTCGCCTGGGCAACATTGAGGCTCTCGGTCATGCCGCGCTGGGGAAGCTTGGTCAAAAAGTCGCATTTCTCGAGCACCAGGCGCGAGATGCCGTCGCCCTCGGAACCCATGACAAGCGCCACGCGGCCCTCGAAGGGAGCATCCCAGCAACTGCCCTCGGCGTGCTCGGAGGCACCGCCCACCCAAAAGCCAGCGGCCTTGAGGTCATCGAGCGCACGGGCGATATTGGGAACCTGAGCGATGGGCAGATGCATGACGGCGCCGGCAGAAGTCTTGTAGCTGCCGACGGTCACACCGGCGGCGCGCTTGTTGGCGACGACGACGCCCGCCGCGCCCACGACCTCGGCGGAGCGCGCGATCGCACCAAAGTTGCCATCGTCGGTCACATGGTCGAGCACGACGACAAGCGCAGGTCCGTCACCCGCGCGGTCGAGAATATCGGCGACATCGGCATAGGGGAAGTTGCCAACCTCGAGCGCAATGCCCTGGTGAGCGCCATGGCTCGACAGCGCATCGAGCTGCGCGCGCGGCACATACTTAATGCGGACGCCTGCAGCGTTGAGGTCGTCGACCAGGCGCGACAGGGCGGCATCGCGCTCCCCGCCCTCGGCAATAAGCGCGCACTTGATGGGAAAACCAGTGCGTAGCGCCTCGGCAGCAGCACGGCGACCTTCGATAAACTCGCCCTTGGGAGCCTGAACGTTGTCGCGGTTGCGATCTCGCTGCGGACGTGCTGCCTGGGAGCGCTCGCGCTGGCCCTTGGAAGTGGCAGCGCGATCGTTGCGGCGAATCGGACGCGAGCCAGAAGCAGCCTGCTTGCCTACACGCGATGCGCGCTTGCGATTGTCGGCCATAAAGCGGCCTCCTTTAAATAATTTTCAAACAGGACAAAAGAAGCGACCGCTTAAGACGAATAGCTCAAGCGGTCGGTACGGGTTTTCCAAGTGCCCGAGATTGCCGTGAAAGAGGAGCGACGCGTACTTGAGTACGCGAGCGACGGTTTGAACGGCAAGGTCGGGTGCTTGGGAAACCCGCGGGGATTAGAGAGATTTGATACGAGTGCCCGCGGCAGTATCCTCGATCGTCAGGCCGAGGTCCTTGAGCTGGTCGCGGATGGCGTCGGCCAGATCCCAGTTCTTGGCGGCGCGGGCCTCGGCGCGGGCCTCGAGAATCTTGGCAGC
>CAMQPJ010000233.1 GCA_947003675.1 uncultured Collinsella sp.
CGGAAGGTCTCGCGAACGTCGTCGTTGGCAATCAGGTCGACATAGCGCTGACGATAGCGGGTCTCCTTGTCGGAGAGACCGTGGAACTTCTCGGGCAGTGGGCGAACGGCCTTGGACAGCAGCGTCGCGCTCTTGGGGGCAACGGAAAGCTGGCCACGCTTGGTGCGCACGACTACGCCGGCCACGCCCAGGATATCGCCCAGGTCGAGCGCCTTGAGCGTGTTCCAGGCGGCCTCGTCCATATCGTTGATGCGGCAGAACAGCTGGATCTCGCCGGTCGCGTCGCGCACGACGATGAACATAATCTTGCCCTGACCGCGCTTGGCAACCACACGGCCGGCGATCTTCACGACGTCCTCGGTGTCCTCGCCATCGGCAAGCTCGGCGTACTTAGCCTCGATATCGGCGACGTAGTCCTCAAGCTCAGAGTGCTCGGGATAGGGGTTCTGGCCCGCCTCGAACAGGGCGGCGCGCTTGGCCAGGCGGGTGGCGCGCTCGTCGTTGAGCGTCGATGCCTGATCGGCGGCGTTCTGGTTCTCTGCCATAAGTTAGCTCCTCAAACTAAAACGCTCCCCAGGATTCGGTCCCAGGGAGCGAAAACATACCTTTACGCGGGACCGTGGTCTAGCGTGCGATCTTGGCGATGGTGTAGACGCGAGTCTTGCCGGAAGGCGTAACGACCTCGACGGAGTCGCCCTCGCCATGACCAATGATGGCGTGGCCGACCGGAGACTCGTTGGAGATCTTGTGCTCGAGCGAGTTGGTCTCGGTGGTACCGACAAGCGTGACCTCGATGAGCTCACCGTTGGGGTCGACCAGGGTAACAGTCGAGCCAATGGAGACGGTCAGGTCGCCCGTGCTGGCAGCGATCTGAGCGTTGGCGAGGATGGCCTGGATCTCGGCGATACGAGCGGCGTTCTGGGCCTGCTTGTCCTTGGCGGCATCGTACTCGGAGTTCTCCGAAAGGTCGCCGAACGCGCGGGCTTCCTTGATGTCCTCGACGATCTCCTTGGCGTAATCGCCCTCACGCCAAGCGAGCTCCTCGACGAGCTTCTGGCGGCCCTCGGCGGTCAGTACGATCTGGCTTGCGTCCATACGGATATCTCCCCAACTATGATGTAACGATCAACTGTCAACAAAAACGAAAAAGACCGGCTAGCCTGCGGGCAAGCCGGTCAGGTGCTCACCCCAAAGGGATGGGACTACTCTGCGTCCGCGTCGCTGTCCTCTGCCTTCTTTTGCTTGGCAGCAGCGAGCTTAGCCTCGAGCTCTGCGATCTCCTTGTCCTCCTTGGACTCCTCGACCACAACCTCCTCGGCCTGCTTGGTTTCGCCCTTATCGTCGCCCTCCATACCCTCGCGGATATTCTTGACGGTAGAGCCGAGGGACTTACCGAGCTTCGGCAGGTTCTTGGGCCCAAAGATAATCAGGACAACGACGAGAATAATGATGAGCTCAGGAGCCCTCAGTCCAAACATGTAGACCTCCACAATACAGCGAGACAAGCTCGAATGAGTATACCGCGGGTATCGCGGTATCACAACAATAGCTAAAAAAAGGGACCGCAAGAAGCGGTCCCTCCTCATGCTCTGGTCGGGTTGACTGGATTTGAACCAGCGACCCCTGCGTCCCGAACGCAGTGCTCTACCAAACTGAGCCACAACCCGTTAGCTCGACTATAGTAACAAAGATTTCCGTCGTGTGCCAGAGAAATTTTTACTTCTTTGGCGCTTCAATGCGAACCGTGTCGGAAACGAGCTCCGTTGCATAAGCCCACCAGCCGTTTTGTTGAGCGGCTGCCGCAAGATTGACTGCCGTGGCGGCGCTATCGCAGAGAGCAAACGAGCAGGCACCCGAACCGCACACGTTTACGGCAACGGTACCGTTCTGCGAACGAAGCCAGTCGAGCACCGTTTGAATCCGCGGCTCCATCTGCGCGGAAATGACACCCAGGTTGTTGTGGACGAGCGCGTAGGCCACCTCTGCATCTCCCGAGTGAAGGGCAGATGCGATCGCTCCGGGCTTGCCCGCAGGCGCAGGGGTCTCGTCAAAACGTCGATAGGCTTCAATTGTTGAAACGCTTGCCTCGCGCGGCTTGACCAGCACGACGGGTGTCGCGGGTAGTGCGGGGTACTCGGTTGCCAGCACGTCTCCCCCACCCACGTAAAATGCAGGGCTGGCATGCAAAAAGAAGGGAACGTCAGCGCCAATGCCGCGCGCGATGTTGTCCAGCGCGGAATCGGCACGGTCGATACCCCACAGCTCTGCCAAGGCGACAATGACCGCCGCGGCATCCGTCGAAGGACCGCCCAGGCCGGCACACAACGGGATGCGCTTCTCGATCGTGATGCAGACGTTGGCTTCACGACCATAATGCTCGGCCATAGCGAGCGCAGCACGATACGCCGTATTCTTTTGCATGGGAAAGTCGGACGTCGGAATCGTCTGAACGGTCAGCGCCTGTGCCGGCGTAACCGTCACGGTATCGACAAGACCGACGGCTGCCATCAGGGAATCGACCTTATGGTAGCCGCGGTCGTCACGCTCGGTATGAACCCCCAGATAGAGGTTGATCTTTGCCGGCGCGGAAAGGGTCAGGGACCAATCGGTCACCGCTAGTGCTCCTCGAGCTGATTGCCGAGCGGGGTAAAAATGTGCTCGCCGCTCTCGGGGTCGAACAGCTCGACCTGGCCGGTGAGAACATCAATATACTGGTAGGACTGACGCGACTTGCGGCCACGGCGCTCGTCGACCTCGACGATAAAGACTGCCGGATGGACGCTCTTGATGGTGCCCATGCGCTCGACGACGCGGGTGCGGCCCATGTTGGCCTTCACCTTAACGCGATCGCCCACCATATCGGTCAGCTTCTCGTGGATGTCGTCGACGTGATTGACTTCCATCTCTTCCATGAACAGGGCCTCCAGAAGGTGCAATTCAAAAAGGGGATAATACCCCTAAGATAGACAAAACTCTAATACTATAGCACCCTGC
>CAMQPJ010000234.1 GCA_947003675.1 uncultured Collinsella sp.
CCGCGCAGGTCGCGCCAGTCGGCCGAGAGGACCTCGTTGAGCGCGCGGGCGAGCTCGGTGGTGTGGCCGGGAATGGCGCTGTAGCGAATGCCCATCTCCGAGATCTTGGCAAAGGCGGGCTGCAGAGCGGTGAGCAGCTCGGACTTAAGCTGGCTGTCGATCTTATCGCGCGTGTAGCTATCGGTCACGTTGCCGCACACGTTGGTGTAGAACAGCAGCGGGTTGGTGATGCGGTACGAATACTCGCCGTTGCAGCGAACGGAGATGTCGACGTCCAGGCCAATGTTGTTATCGACCACGCGGAAAGGCACGGGCGAGGCGGTGCCGTACTTGTTACCGATGATCTCCTTGGTGTTGATGAAGTAGACGCGCTGGTCCTTGCCTGCGTCGCCGCCAAAGGTAAAGCGGCTGCCGATATTGGCGAACGTCTCCTTGATGGAGTCGCCCAGGTTGCCGCTAAAGACGCTCGGCTCGCTGCCGGTGTCAAAGACGAACTCGCCGGGCTCCAGCGCGACCTCGATGATCTTGCCGTTTTGCACCACGAGCATGCCCTGGCCGTCGTTGACGGCGATGACGGAGCCGTTGGAGATGACGTTGTCCTCGCCGCGCGTGTTGGAGCTGCGGCCGCCGGTGCGCTTGCTGCCCTTGCAGGCCAAGACGTCAGCGGGCATCGATTCGCAATAGATAAATTCCTTCCACTGGTCGGCCATGACGCCGCCGGCAGCACCCAATCCAGCTTTCAAGAGTCCCATGGTGATCTTCCTTTCTCGTCAAAGGCCGGGTGGTATTGGTCAGAATGGCTAATCGTCCTTGTTGTCCTTCATGACAACGGTGGTCTCGGTGTGGCTGAAGGTGTCGTGCTTCTCGGTCAGGTCGAGCTCGCCGCAGTAGCAGTCGGCGTGGGTGGCCTCGTTGGCCGTCTTGAGCTGGCCTACCAGCAGCACGTCTGCGATGATCACGATGATCAGCGGCGCGACGATGTTGATGAGGATGCCCTCGACATCAAAGGTGAGGTAATCCGGATCGAAGGCGTTCTCGCCCATAAAGAGAATCTGGGAAAGGACAAATCCGATCGCAAAGAACAGCACCGAGGCGATAGCGAGCTTGGGCTTGGAGCAGGGAAGCTCGCCGACCATGCGGCCGGTTTGGCCGTTCATGGCAAACAGGTAACTCTTGCCGTTCCACGAGGTAGAGAGCATCCACACGGGGAACAGAGCATAATCGTTTTCTTCCCAGGTGTAGTCGAGCTGCTTGCTTTCGACCGTGGCGTCGTCGTACTCGTCGACGACGGTCTCGCGCAGGGCTGAGATCGTGCTCTCCTCCATGCGGCGCTCGGCGCGCGCCTTGCAGGTTTCGCAATCCTCGTCATAGCGGTTGGCGATGTAGCCGGGCATATAGGCGACCGAGAACGGGCGCAGCGCGTCGTAGTCAAACGGCTCGATGGCGTCCATGTGGCCGTCGGGCATCTTGGACGATCCGTCGACGGGCACGCGCTCAAACGAGATATTGCCCTTACGGTAGGCGTCGTAGTGGTCGGTGGTCGTGACGGTGCGGTCGGATTCCTCGGTCACGGTCTCGTTGGTCGCGTCAAAGTACACTTCGCCGTCAACGCGGGCGCCGTAGAGCCAAAACGGCACGTAAACGCCTTGGACCTCGTCGATGTGGTTGCCGGTGACAAAGCTCTTGGGCAGCAGGATTTTACCCTTGTAGTGGTCTTTGAGCGCGGCCATGACATCGTCGCGCCCGAGCTTAAACGGAATCACCAGGTCGGGTGAGAAGTCGCCCGAGAGCTGGCCGGGTGCCACGGCGGAGTTGCCGCAGTACGGGCAGGTGGTGACGGCGACGGTGCCGTCGGACACGAGCTCGGCGCCGCACGACGAGCAGATGTAGCCGGCGTTTTGAGCCAGCTCCTGCACGGCATCGTCGACAGCAGGCTTGGGGGCCGCGGCTGCGGCATCGGCTTTGGCATCTGCCTTGTCCTGGCGCTCGCGATAGAGGGCCTCGACTTCTTCGACTTCAAAACGCGAATCGCAGTAGTCGCAGACGAGCTTTTGCTCGGCACTGGCAAAGTGAAGGGGGCCGCCACACGCGGGGCACTGATAGTTGACGCTCTCGAAGGCCATGATCGGTCCTTTCCGTGCCGGAGGCTATGCGCCGATGGCGCCGCCGCAGTATTCGCAGCGCCCGCTGGCATCGGGAATGGTGGTTGCACCGCAGAAGGGGCAGGTGACCGCGGTCTTGGGGGCCTTAGCGGCCACGACGCTGTCGCGCGTTTCCTGACGCAGCTGCACCAGCGCGTCGCGGACCTCGGTTGCCTGGCGCTTGGCCTCGCGGTATTCGATGGAACCGCGCTGATCAATGGTGGAGTCGTTCACGCGCAGGTTGATCTCGGTAAAGTACGGCGTGTTGACGTGGATGGTCAGGTTAAAGTCGTAATCCAGGTCGTAGCGCGGCGGATTGTAGCTCTCGCGCTCGCCGTCTTTTGTCTCGCGATAGATCTTGGTGCGGTGCTCGTCGATATCCATATCGCAGCCGAGTACCTGCGAGAACTCGATGATGTCGGGATTGGCGTCGCGCCAGCGGCTCTGCGAAGTGATGATCAGCAGGCCCGCGTCTTCGTCGAGCATGATGTTGGTGCGCCCGGCCGAGAGTGTGCGCGTGGGGTTGAACGACGCCAGGCGCTCGGCATTGGCCTCGCGGTAGGCGAGTTGCTCGCGGATATCGTCCGCGGTGCTGGAGCGATAGCCGTGGAAGTAGGGGGAGAGCTTGCCGGCACACTCTTTGCACAGGTAGCCTTCGCTGATCTTGGTCTTTCCCAAAAGTCCCAGCTCGGTACCGCAAATCGCGCACTCTTTCTTTTCGAACATCTTGTCAAAGAAGCCCATGGCTGCCTCCCATCAACAGGTAGCGTGTGTCACTTTTGATGATGGGGGAGTGCGCGATCTTTCACGATACCCAGACGGCTCAA
>CAMQPJ010000235.1 GCA_947003675.1 uncultured Collinsella sp.
CGTTGACCTGGATGCCGCCCACCCACAGGATGGCGCACACGCCCAGGTTCATCACAAGAAACGTGACGGGGTTGAGAATCGACGAGAGCTTGCCCACCGCGATGGCAGTATTGGCCTGGTCATCGGCAGCTTGGGCAAAGCGCTCGCGCTCGTGGTCCTCGCGCACGAAGGCGCGAACCACGCGAGCGCCCGAAAGGCCTTCGCGGCAGATAAGCGCGATGCGGTCGAGCTTTGCCTGCAGCTGCTTGTAGTACGGGATGCAGCGCGCCATGACAAACCAAAACACCAAGCCAATGGCGGGCGTGCAGATTAAGAAGATCACGCCGAGCTTAAGGTCGATGGCAAGGGCCGCGCACATGGAGCCCACCGCCAAGAAGGGCCAGCGGATGAGCATGCGTACGCCCAGCGCCACGGCAAGCTGCACCTGGTTGACGTCGTTGGTGATACGCGTGATGAGCGACGGCGTGCCAAAGCGGTCGAGTTCGGCATAGCTCAGCTTATTGATGTGCTCGTAGAGCGCACCACGGATATCGGTGCCCATGCCCTGCGAGGTCAGCGCCGCCATCTTTTGGCAGACGAGCGTAAACGAGATACCGATCACAGCCATGGCGCCAAGTACCATGCCGTAGTGGATAACGGCGTTCACGTCGTGCAAGCCAATGCCCTTATCGATCATCTGGGCAATCACGAGCGGCGTAAGCAGGTCAAAGATCACTTCGATCAGCTTGCACGCAGGACCAATCACCATATACCGGCGAAACTTACCGCCAAAACGCCTGAGCAGCTCAATCATAGAAGGCGCTCCCTATCATCATCTCTCTTCAATCTGATTCATGATAGTACGGAGAGCCTTGAAGATGCGTAAGCAACTCGTTACAGATGTAAGGGCGACGGTCACTAGCGCCCAAGGCATGTAGCAGCCGATGTTTTGGCAACGCCAGCGAGCGGCATAACGCCGGGGATTCAATTATCAGATAAATGTGACCCTGCCGGCACTCGCGGGTAGCCGCGGCACCAAAAAACGCCTGCGCACTCGATGGATTCGGATGCCCGACAGAGGCTCCTTATGGCTGCTTCCTTCCGGACCTGACCAGATTCGGAACATGTCGTCATCCGAACCCATCGAACGCGCTAGGCGCTCGATATATCTTACCCGCTCCCGCCCGATGGGGCAAGGTGGCTAATTTGGGACGGAGCTTTTTTACTACTTTTAGATACGGCCAAGGTCGTAGGCTTGGGCGGTTGCTTCACCGGCGCAGATGAGGTTGGTTGTGGCTTCCTGGGGGTCGAGCGCTTGGTCAAGAGGCATGGGCCTGCGGCAGACCGGCAGGACCAAGTCGATGCCCTGACCATACACCGCATCCAAATTATCCGCACGACCGCCCACGACGGCGACCACCGGCTTGCCATATCGCTTCGCACGACGGGCCACGCCCACCGGCGCCTTACCGGCAGCGGATTGCTCGTCCATGTTGCCCTCGCCTGTAATGACCAGGTCGACATCGCGCACGCGTTCGTCAAACCCAATCAGATCAAGCACCGTCTCCACGCCCGAGCGCAGCTCCGCACCGAGCGCTAGCAGCGCGGCGCCCAGGCCGCCGGCGGCGCCGGCACCGGGCACACCGAGCACCGAGCCAAATGTCCGCACGCCCTCGGGCACGCGCAATAACCCCTGAGCCCGTGCCTCGGCAATCGCCGTATCGAGCAGGCGACCGTAGCCGATCATCCAGCTGTCGAACCCGCGCAGTACCTCGGCATCACCCGTCGGCAAACCCTTTTGCCCGCCAAACACTGCAAGTGCCCCACGACGCCCCACGAGCGGGTTCTCGACATCAGAGAGCACGACGATATGCGCGCTATTCAGCGCCCGAAGCGCCGGTGCCAAATCGATACTCGCCACCTGCTCAAGCCCCGCGAGACCAGGGGCGACATCGCAGCCCTGATCATCGACCACACGCGCGCCCAGCGCCTGCAGCATGCCGGTGCCACCGTCGTTGGTGGCGCTGCCGCCCAGACCGATATAGATAGTCTTTGCCCCGGCACGGACCGCACGAAGCATGAGCTCGCCCACGCCATAGGTCGTAGCGGCCAACGCCGCCGGCTCTGTGCAAGGCGAATACCCAATACCCGCCGCCTCGGCCATCTCAATTACAGCCGACTCGTGCTCGCCGTCCACCAGCATCCGGGCAGACACGCGATTGCCCAAGGGGCCTGCGACTTCACACGCCACGACCTCACCGCCGCACGCGGCAACGGCATCGAGCGTTCCCTCGCCGCCATCCGCCAGCGACAGCGCGCTTACCTGAGCATCGGGCCACACGCGGCGCACGCCTTCGGCAACGGCCGCCTCCGCCTGCGCGCTCGAAACGCTGCCCTTAAAGGAATCAATCGCCAACAGCACACGACGGGGCCGGCGCTGCACGGAGCCAAAGTCGAGCGTCTCGCCAGCGAGATCCCCAACACCTGCAAGCGCCTCGGCGTGGGCGGTATGCGCCTCAAGATCGGCCCCACAACCGCAGCCAGCACCATCGGTGCCACGCAGCCCACTAAAATAACCGCTCAGCACCGCGCGGCACTCGTCTGCCAGCACGCCGGCGGTCACATTAAACCGATGATTCAGGCGCGAATCGGCATTGAGGTCGTATAGCGACCCCAGAGCGCCCGCTTTAGCATCGGCCGCGCCGTACACGCAGCGCCCCACGCGCGCGTTAACCATAAGCCCCGCGCACATGCAGCAGGGCTCGAGCGTCACGTAGACCGTACAATCGGAAAGGCGCCAGCGACCGAGCGATTGCGCGGCGGCGCATAGGGCCGCAAACTCGGCATGCGCCGAAGGATCCTGGTCGAGCTCGCGGCGATTATACGCCCGCGCGACAATCTCACCAGCGCGCACTACCACAGCGCCAATGGGCACCTCGCCCACCGCCACGGCGGCACGCGCCTCCGCTAGCGCCTCGCGCA
>CAMQPJ010000236.1 GCA_947003675.1 uncultured Collinsella sp.
TCACCCTTGCTGATCTTGATGTCGGGCGCTCCGGCGTTGACCATGGGCTCGATGGTAAAGACCATGCCCGGAGCCATGATGGTGTCCACATCGGGCGCCTCGGTGGTAAAGCCCACAAACGGGTCCTCGTGGAACTCCTTACCGATGCCGTGTCCGCCGTACTCGCGCACCACGCTAAAGCCGGCGTCCTCGACCGTCTTTTGCACGGCCTCGGCCATAACGGACAGCGGCAGCCATGGCTTGACGGCCGCTAGACCCGCCTCCACGCTGGCGCGGGTGACGTCGACCAGGCGCTGGCGCTCGGTCGAGACCTCGCCGATGCAGAACATACGGCTCGAGTCGCTAAAATAACCGTCCAGGATTGTGGAACAATCCACGTTGATGATGTCGCCCTCGTGCAGCACATCCGCATCGCAGGGAATACCGTGGCAGACGACGTCGTTGATCGAGGTGCACACGCTCTTGGGATAGCCCTCGTAGTTGAGGTCGGCCGGCGTGCCGCCGTGCTCGACGGTGTAGTCGTAGATCATCTGGTCGATCTGGTTGGTGGTCATGCCTGCAGCGATATGTTCGCCCACATAATCGAGCACGCCCACGTTGATGGCGGCCGAGCGCTTAATGCCCTCGATATCGGCGGGCGTCTTGTAGAGCGTGCGGGGCAGAACCTCCCAGCCCTCTTCCCACAAGCGCTCGAGGCGCTCATCAAAGGCGCTATGGCATTTCTTGTATTTCTTGCCGCTGCCGCACCAGCAAGCGTCGTTGCGGCCAGGCACGGGTCCTTTGTCATACATGGCTAACTTCCTTTCATCCGCAGCTAGTATAGCCCACCCACGCGTCCATAAAAGTTGCGGTGACATAGTTCCGATTTAAGCGGTTTAACAGCATAAATAGGAACTATATCACCGCAACTGATGGAGCGGGATGGCGGACACTGGCTGATGCGTGGTTTTGCTAGTAGCTAACCTGGCAGGGGATGCCGAGGGCTTGGACGCGCGCGGCAATGGCGTCGAGCACCTCGGGCGCTGCTTTGGTAAGGCCGGCGATCGGTGTCTCGCGCGCCACCGTGTAGATGGTCGCTTCTTGTGGGCGAATGCGCTCAAGCGCCGCGAGCCAGGGGGCAACGTACTCCTCGCCGGTGTTATCGATAGACTTGCCCCGGTACTCGCCGGTCAAAAAGATCGTCTGGATAATAACGTGACCGTCAAAGCTTGCGAACGTCTCAATCTGGTGCTCGACGTCGTAGGGGCCAACGGGCTGGTCGAGCAGCTGGATAAACGCCGGGTCGACGGTATCGAGCTTGAGGATGTTGTCGTCGACCATCATGAGCGCGTCGTGCACCTGGGGGCGGTCGGCGCGCGTGCCGTTGGAGAGCACGGCGATCTTGGAGTTTGGGGCAAGCTCGTCGCGCAACGTGACGGCGCCGGCGATGGCCTGCGGAAACTCCGGTGCGGCAGTGGGCTCGCCGTTGCCTGCGAAGGTGATCACATCGGGGAGCTCGCCCTCGGCTGCCATCTCGCGCAGCTTTACCTCGAGCGCGTCGAGTACCACGGCAGCTGTGTTGTACGGCTCGTGGCAGGGGCGCTCGGCGTTGAGACCGTTCTCGCAGTAGATGCAGTCGAACGTGCAGATTTTGCCGCTGGCCGGCATCATGTTGACGCCGAGCGAGAGGCCAAGGCGACGGCTACGAACGGGCCCAAAGATGGGGCTGGCATTCAAAAACGTAGACATAGGCATATGCTCCTCAAGACAATTAACCTTAAGCATAGCATCGGCTCCAACGTATGGTCCGGGCTTGTGCTTTGCAGGTTTCGTTTTTTAACTCTGCCTTCGATGCCGCGTCATGAAAGGTATCGGGTCGGGTACAGTTAATCTGTTAACAAGGCGTAAGGAAATGCGGGTCCATCCAACCGTACCGATGTACAACTGGATGGGCGTTGATGATGGGGGCACAACATGGATTTTACGGTCGAGAATGCGGGCACCACGATCGCCTGCCGCGAGTATGCCGGCCCAGATGTATCGCCTGATGCTCCCGCTTTGGTGTGCGTGCACGGTGCCTGCGTCGACGGCGTCTTTTTTGACGCCATCGCCCGCGAGCTCGCCTGTGACCATCGCGTCATTGCCTACGACCGCCGCGGTTGCGGTGAGAGTGGCGACGCTGCAGACGGACGCTACGACCTCGCCGCCCAGGCCGCCGACCTGCAGGCCGTTATCGAGCATATTGGCGCTCCGGCAAACGTGCTCGCGCACAGTGCCGGTACGTTGGTGGCCCTGGAGCTTCTCCGTGCAAACCCCACCATAATCTCGCGTGCGATTCTGCATGAACCCGCCGTGACGGCTGAGGGTGCCGGTCTGGGCGCGGCCCCGGTTTTGCTCGAGATGATCGCCGCGGGAAAGGTCTCCAGGGCATTACGGGCCTTCCTGGGCGCCATCGGCGATTCGGACCCTGAGGCCCCCAAGTTAACCGAGGCAGAAGCCAAGCATGCCCTGCGCAACGGCCGTAGTTTCATGGCAAACGAATACGGGATTACTATGACCTGCGTTCCCGATTGGGATAGTGTTCGTGCGTCGAAAACGGTGGCCGCCGTGCTCCTGGGCGAGCTCTCGATTGACACGCCTCGCGAGGCGGGCACAAGGGTGGCGGCTGAGCTTTTGGACTGTCCACTCGTAATGGTTCCCGGCGCGCACAACGGCCTGCGCGATCGCCCGGTTGCGGCTGCCCAGACTGTCCGTGACATCCTGGGGCTCTAGCACCCGCAATAGCCAAAGCAGACTTCACCCGCAAACGTTTCGGCCTTGTTAACAAATGTGCTCAAAACCTTACGTTTGCGGCTCCAATTGCGCCGTCTGCCAACTCATAAAAATGTGGTTGATTTCCGATCTCAGCCGAACACTTTGAGCGGATAGGCCATTCCCGCAGT
>CAMQPJ010000237.1 GCA_947003675.1 uncultured Collinsella sp.
GGCAGCACAAGTGGCGGCCGTGGGATTGAACCCCGCAGGAGCAGGCTTCTTCTCACCCGGGAGCACAAACGTCAGGACATCGTCGGCATCCTCATCGGCCCACTCGCTGGCATGACGTGCCGCCCAATAGCCAACGGCGCGATACTTGAGCATCTTGCCAAACACAGTCAGGAACACCGTGACAAAGGCAATGATCATCAAGAACAGAATGAGCGTGATGCCGCCGCCCTCGATGATTGCCTCAAGACCCGTGGGGCGATAGTAATAGCTATACATACCAAACGTAGCAATGGCGCCGAAGATGGCGGTGAAGATCCACGTGATGATGTGCGACACGATGCCCGTCAAAAACTCGGGGAGAATCGATGCGCAGAACAACTTGCCCAGGTTGGCCTTATAGGACTTCCAAACCTTCTCAAGCGAGAACGCGCTCTCCACGCGCCCGACGACGGCAAAGTGCATCACGGCAGCATCACCAAACATCTTAAAGAAGATGCCCAGTACCACCGACACGATCATGGCAAAGACGAGCAGGCCCATCGAGCCGAAGAGTGCGGCCTCGAGACCGCTCGAACCGGAGTAATAGTACGAGCCGACGGCACCGATCACGACGCTCTCGATAGCCGAGAACACCACGCCAATCACCGGAATAATGGCCACGAACTCGAGCACACCGGTAATGACAGACGAGAAAATGCCCAATCCAAACGAGGTCGAGCGCAGCAGCGGACGCTCCATGCCGTTATCATCCTTGAGCGACAGGTCACGACCCCACTCGATGGCAAAGCCCGCGCCGCACACGCTTGCCACGTACGCGAGCAAAAAGCCAATGGCCGCTGCGATACCGCCGATAACGGGGATAAACAGCACCAGCACCGAGACAACACAGATCAGCGCCGGCAAAAAGGCGATTTGGCATACGCGAACCAAGGCGCCGGGAACCTTAAGCATGTCGTTGAAGGCCTGAGCCATACAACCCTTGGGCGCGTTCATAGCCGGCTGGGGCGCAACGAACGGCTGCGGCTGCGGCTGGGCAAACGGCTGACCCTGCGGCTGAGGTTGAGCTTGCGGAGCGGGACCGGCGGCCTTAACCTCGGTATTAGGGGCACCGCACACGCCGCAGAACTTGTCGTTATCGCCCATGGGGGCGCCACACTGCGAACAGAACATCGAAATCATCCCTTCGTATCTAGAGCGAATCACCTGGATCGCAAACGATGTCTTTGGCATCATTATCGCCCAATGTGGGGACAAATACCGCAAGATGACCGATTTGCAACGTAGCCGGTTTATTCAATGATTCGAAGGGTACGACCGGGCTAGTTCGTGCCGCGGAAGCCCTTGCCGACGATTTCGGAGCTATCGACGATGGTGATGAAGGCGCCAGGGTCAATCTCGCGGGCATAGCGGCGCAGTTGCACTGCCTCGCGACGGCTCAGCACGCTCATGATCACCGTGACGCACTTGCCCGAGAAAGCGCCGTAGCCACGGCTGATCGTTGCCGTGCGGTTGAGATGCTTGACGATAAACTCCTCGACTTTAAGGGGCTCGGAGCAAATGATCGTGCAGACCTTACGAAGGTGAATGCTCTCGATAGCCTTGTCGACCACAAGCGTCTTGGCAAACAGACCGAGCACGCAGTACAGACCGACGCGCGGGCCATACAGGAAAGCCGCGATGGTCACGATGCCGATATCGACCAGCAACAGGGCACGGCCGATCTCAAGCGTCGTGCGGCGTTTGAGAATCATGGCAAGGATGTCGGTGCCGCCCGTCGAGGCGCCAATGTCAAAGACAATGGCACTGCCCAGCGCCGGCAAGATGACGGCAAAACACAGGTCGAGCCACATATCGCCCGTCATCGAAACATCCGTCGGAATGAAGAGCTCAAACAGCGAGACGTAGGCCGAAAGCGCAAACGAGGCAAAGACACTCCAAAGGATTGCCTTGCGCTCCAAAAAGATAAAACCCAGGATGACCAGGACCGCGTTGATAATCCACATAAAGACGCCGACGGGCAGAGTCGGGAACAGCGTGGAAAGAATGACCGACACGCCCGAGGTGCCGCCGAAGGCAAAGTGATTGGGGGTTTTAAAGGCCACGATGGCAAAGGCCGTGAGGACCAGGCCCAGATTGAGCTCGGCAAAAAAGCGCGGAAAGCCTGGTTCCTGGCTGCGCTTGCGGCCGGCGCGCTCGCCACGTTCGATATCCTCGCGACCGACAACGCGCTCCATCGGCACCACCGGAGGACGATGCATCTCCTCGGCGGCACGCGACGCCGCCTCTGCCGCAGCGGCTCCAATCGCCCATGCCTTGCTTTCGGTCTCGTGTTCGTCGGCCATTACGGCAACCCCTCGTTAACAATTTGGAAACAATGCGCCCATTAGGGTAACGCGGAACGCGAAGATTGCAACCCTTAGTTAGACGAGCGGTATGCCTGCATCGGGGGCATATAGAAAACGGTCGACCGCACTTTTGCTTGCGCGGTCGACCGTTTAGCGTTTTCGCAGGTAAAACCTGCCAAAATAAACATCCCTTTTTGGTAGGTTACTCGTGCTGGCTGGTGCGGTGCTCGTACTCCTCGGGGGTGATGACATCCTCGATGCGCAGGTTGACGCCTGCCACCTCAAGGCCGGTCATCGCGGCCAGACGCTCGGTGACGCGCGCCTTAACGTCGTCAAAGATCGCAGGCGCATAGGCGCCGTACTCGATGATGACCGAGATGTTGACGACCACGCGGTTGTCATCGGTGACCTCAACCGTCACGCCCTTGGTCAGGTTCTCGGCACCAAACTGCTCCTGCACAAAGTGCATGAGGTTACCCTTCATGCCCAGGACGTGCGGAACCTCGCGGGTGGCCATGGCAACGATCTTCTCGATCACGCCGTTGGAATAGGTCAGCGAGTCCTCGGACTCGTC
>CAMQPJ010000238.1 GCA_947003675.1 uncultured Collinsella sp.
AAACACCCATTTTTTAACCACACCCAACACCCCCCCCCGCCACCCCAAAAATTGGGGTCGGCTTGACCGGGCGCTTTCGCTTTGAGGGTATGAGTCTCGTCAGGCTGCGAGCTAGCCGGCTATCGCTTGGAATTGACGCGGTAATGGAAGATCTCGGGGTGCGTACGGGTGTGCGTGACCTCGAACAAGATGCCATCCGAGGTGTACGACTGGCTCTCCATGACGGCAACGCAGTTGTATTTGCCAAGGTCAAGATAGCTGCAATCTTCATCGTTGGCGAGCTCGACACTCACCGTACGACGGCTCGCCATCACCTTGACGCCGCACTTGTGCTCCAGATAGCCGTAGATAGAATCCGACGCGACCTCGGGGGTCAGGCCTTTGGCGATCGACTCCAGAAAATAGCCGTGATCCACCTGGCGAGCGCTACCGTTAAGGCTACGGACGCGCACCACACGAATCAACTCCTCGCCCACCTTAAAGCCCAGGCGACGAGAGAGCTGCTCGGTGCAGACCAGATGTTCAAAGGACTTAACGTCCGTCGATGCAACGGCATTGTTGCGCTTTGCAAATTCGCCAAACGACTCGACTTCCTCGAGCGCGCCCAGCATGTCGGTTTCGCCCTTGAGCCAAATAACGCGTACGCCCTTGCCGTGTATGGGCTGCACAAACATCTCGTCGGCCAGCATGCTCAAGGCGCGGCGGACGGTATTGCGCGTGCAGCCGAACTCTGCGGTCAGCTCTGCTTCGGTTGGCAGCATCTCCTGAAACGCATAGGTCCCGTTAATGATGCGCGAACGGATCTCGCGGTAGATTCCTTCGTATATCGCTTTTGGCATTGTTTCACCTCTACATTATTCATTTCCGGCTAGGCACGATAGCATTTCTTAAAGTTGTTTAAACCGAATATCGGTAAAGCGACAGGATTTAACCGTTGACGGTTTCTGTCGTGCCCAAATCGGTTTCGCTCAAAACTGCCGGCACGACAATCGTCTGGTCCTCTACAATGAATCCATTGTTTAAACGTTTCCCCACGCGCAACGCGCCTCGATATTCGGAAGGCAGAACATGCTGCAAAAAATCCAACGCTTTGGCGGGGCAATGTTCGCGCCCGCCATGCTGTTTTCTATATCAGGCCTCATGGTCGGCGTCTCCGCTCTCGCAACGACTGCGGACATCGTCGGCGATCTCGCCGTATACGGAACCCCTTGGTACGTTTTTTGGACCATCATCCAGCGCGGCTCGTGGACGGTCTTTAAACGCCTCCCGCTCCTTTTTGCCGTAGCGCTGCCCATCGGTCTTGCCCAAAAACAACCGGCTCGTTGCTGCCTCGAGGCTCTCGTCGCCTATTTTGCCTACTGCTTCTTTTTGAGCGAGATCATTAAGCTGAGCGGAGACAACCTTGGACTTGAGTACCCGTCATCTTTGACCTCCGCCAGCGGTATCACCGTCATCGACGGCATCAAGACGCTCGACACCGGCATTATCGGCCCGCTGGCGGTATCGGCAACCGTCGTCGCCATCCATGACCGCTTCTACGATGCCAAAATTCCCGATTGGCTCGGCACCTTCTCGGGCTCCTCGCTGGTCTACCTCATCAGCTTTTTTGCCGTGTTTGCCCTTGCCGCTATCTCGGCCGCCATCGTGCCCTACGTATACGATGTAACTGATACGCTGCGTCACGCGCTTGCAGGCGTCGGTCCCTTTGGCGTGGGTATCTTTGTCTTTTTAGAACGAGCACTCGAGCCCTTTGGCCTGCACCACCTGCTCTACATGCCGATCTACTACGACAACCTGGTCATTAACGACGGCATCTACGCCACGTGGAGCAGTTTGCTCCCCATCCTCTCCCATAGCACGCGCCCCCTTAATGAGCTTGCGCCGTGGGCCGGTTTTACCGCCACCGGCTGGGGCAAGCTCTTTGGCCTTCCTGCCATCGCAGCTGCGTTCTACTCCACCGCAAAACCCGAGCGCCGCGCCGGCCTCAGGGTCATCCTTGTTCCCGCCATCATCGCCTCGGTGGTTTGCGGCGTTACCGAGCCACTCGAGTTTCTCTTTATGTTCACCCACCCCGGGCTCTTTTTGCTCTACGCCGTCTTATCGTCTTGCCTTGCCACAACCATGAATCTCTTTGGCATCGTCGGCATCTTCTCGGGCGGCCTGATGGAGATGGCAGCCTTCAACTTTATTCCGCTCATGCGCACGCATGCCGGTGCCTATCTTTTGGCGCTCGGTATCGGCCTTGCCTTTAGCCTCATCTTTTTTGTTAGTTTTCGAGCACTCATCTTGGTCTATGACCTTAAGACTCCGGGCCGCGAGGATCATGTCGCCAATCGCGCGGCAATCGATTGTTTAACGGGAAGCAACTTTGCCAAAGAGCAATCTCCCAATGACGAGGTCAATAGTCGAACCGATCAAGATCACGTCCTCGCTGAGCGGGTAATTCAGCTTTTAGGTGGCGTTGGCAATATCGTGGGCGCAACCAACTGCGCCACGCGCCTGCGCGTCGAGGTCGCAGACCCTTCCATCGTTGCAGATAACGCGTCGTTTGTCGCGGTGGGCGCCAAGGGCCTCATCATTACGGGCAAGACCGCCCAGGTGATCATCGGCATCTCCGTTCCCCGCGTCAAAGAGCATTTTGACCAGATCATGGGCCTCGAGCCGGAATTTGTGCCCACCACCTCGGCCTCCCCTGCCGCCAGCGCAGCCCATAATCGCAGCGATATCTGTTTCTTCGATATCGACGGAACGCTCGCCTGGCAAGACCCTCGAGCGGCACAAGAGCTTCCCGAGAGCGAGCGTGACCTGTCCCCCTATCCCAACGAGGCGGTCTCGCAGGCCATCCGCGATTTCGTTGCAAATGGCAACATGGCCTTTATCTGCACAGGACGCACCCTCAGCTGCATCCA
>CAMQPJ010000239.1 GCA_947003675.1 uncultured Collinsella sp.
CAGCTCCATCGACCTCGAAGGCAAGATGGAACTGATCATCAGCCACCTGTAGGTCGCACCAACAACCCAAACGCAACAAGGGGCTCTCCCGTCCATGTGCGGGAGAGCCCCTTGCCATATCTATTTATCAGCCCACCCGGCTCTCCAGATCAAAAAGCGAACGAGCAGAGCGACGTTCGCAAGCACCGTTACCCAAGGACCTGGGCGGGCGTATAGGGCAACATCGATCGCGAGTTCCGCACGCAAAGGAGAGCACTTAATGTGCTCTCCGTCTTGCGCAGGACTGCCCGAGCAGGCGATGTTGCCCCATACGCCCGCCCAGGTCCGCCGGGATCACGACAGCTTGACGATCGGTGCAAAACCTTTCATTAGCTTTTTGGTCTGGCCGGTCTTTTCGAATTGAACCTCGATCATGTCTCCGACGACCGAGATCACGGTACCCGTGCCAAAGGTCTTGTGGCTCACGGTATCGCCTGCGGCAAAGTCCTGCGACGCGCTAGCGCGATCGACCTTGCGCTCCACTGTCGGCGACACCTTAGATGACGGCTTTTTGGCTCGCGGCGCACCCGAACCAAAGGTCGAGGCAACACGGCCGGCGTCGGGCGAGACCCCACGATGGCGCTCGGTCCCGTAGCTGCTGCCGCCAAAGAAATCGTCAAAACTCGATCCACCGCGCGAACCGGAACCGCCGGTCGAGCGCGTATGCGAACCGAACACCTTGCCGCCATACATATCCGAACCCACGCCCGAGCCAAAGGTGCCGTGACGGTCGCCGCGCTTCTCCCAGCCCGTGCCCTCAAAACCGGCAGAACCGATACCGCTAAACTCGATATCCTCAAACGGAATCTCATTGAGGAAGCGCGAGCGCGGGTTGGCAGAGGTCGAGCCGTAGGTGCGACGCGTGGCCGCATAGGTCAGGAACAGGCGCTTACGGGCACGCGTGATGGCAACGTAGGCCAGGCGACGCTCCTCCTCGAGCTTGCCCGGGTCATCGCTGCCGCCAAAGTCGTGCACGTGCGGGAAGATGCCCTCCTCCATGCCGGCCACGAACACCGCCGGGAACTCCAGGCCCTTGGCGGAGTGGATAGTCATCATGGTGATGGCGTGCGTCTCGCCGGCCAGGGAATCCAAGTCGGAGCGCAGGGCCAGCCACTCCATGAGTGCCGGCAGCGCCTTGCAGGTGAGCGGGCCGTAGGTGCGCTCGATCTCGTCGGCATGCACGGCACCCGCCGGCATCTCTGTCGGCACGGCATACGCGTTGCCCGCGATGGCGGCGGCCAGGGCATCCTGCGGAGACAGCGCCGGAGCGGCCAAGCCATCGAGCGGATTAGAGCCCGCGGCGTCACGGGCGCCGACGAGCGCCTCAAACGAGGATGCCGAGGCGGACGGCCCCGGCTCGGGCGCGGGCGCGCTCACCACGACGGGCTCGGACTCGGCGCCGGCAGGCACATCGGCAACACCGGCTGCGCGCAGCTCTTCCAAGCTCTCGAGCGTGCCCTCGATATCCTCGTGCGTCTCCTCAAATTCAGCGGCGACGCCCAGGAATTCCTGGATGTTCTCGGCGCGGCTCTCGGACTCCATGGTGTCCTCGGCGCGGAAAGCCTGCAGCAGGCCCGTCTTATCGACGATCATCTCGACGACGTCCTTGAGTTCGCCGTCCATGCGGCGACCCTCGCGCACCAGGGAGACAAAGCTCGACAGGCCATTGCGCACCTTGGCGCTAAACATGCCTGTCTCGGCTGTTGCGATCTCGCAGGCCTGGAAGAACGAGCAACGGTTGTCGCGCGCCAGCTGCTCGATCTTTTGGATCGAGGTGGAGCCGATACCGCGGCGTGGCGTGTTGATGACGCGCTTGACGCTCATCTCGTCTGCCGGGTTCACGATCATCTTGAGATAAGCCATGACGTCGCGGATCTCGGCACGGTCGAAGAATCGCGTGCCGCCCACGATCTTGTAGGGCACGCCCGCGCGCAGGAACATATCTTCGAGAATACGCGACTGGGCGTTGGTGCGGTAGAACACGGCGATGTCGTCGTAACTCGTGCCCTTGGAGTGCAGCTTCTCGATCTCGCCGGCAATCCAGCGGCCCTCGTCGCGCTCATCGCTCGCCTGGAAGGCCTGGATCTTCTCGCCATCGCCCTCGGCCGTAAACAGGCGCTTGTCCTTGCGCTGCGAGTTGTGACGCACCACGGCGTTGGCGGCGCTCAGGATATGGCCCGTAGAGCGATAGTTCTGCTCCAGCTTGACGGTCTTGCAGTCTTTAAAGTCCTTCTCAAAGTCCAGGATATTGGTGATGTCGGCGCCACGCCAGCTATAAATGGACTGGTCGTCGTCGCCCACGACCATGAGGTTTTGGTACTTGGCGGCCAGCAGGTTGGCGATCTCGTACTGGACGTGGTTGGTGTCCTGATACTCGTCGACGCTAATGTAGCGGAAGCGCTCCTGATACTTGTCGAGCACCTCGGGGCGGGTGCGCAGTAGCTCGAGCGTGCGCACGAGCAGGTCGTCGAAGTCCATCGCGTTGGCGGCGCGCAGGCGGCGCTCCAGCTCTAGGTAGACCTGCGCGGCCTTTTTGTCGTTGGGACTATCGGCGGATTTAAGCATATCCTCGGGGCCGATCATGGCGTTTTTGGCCGAGCTGATCTTGCTGCGGATCATGTTGATGGGGAACTGCTTTTGCTCGATACCGAGCGCCTGCATAATGTCGCGCACCATGCGCTTTGAGTCATCGTCATCGTAGATGGTGAACTGACCGGTGTAGCCCAGCAGGTCGGCGTCCTCGCGCAGCATACGCACGCACATAGCATGGAAGGTGCACACCCACATGCCACGGGTGCCGCTGGGAATGAGTGCCGCCAGACGCTCACGCATCTCGGCCGCGGCCTTGTTGGTAAACGTGATGGCAAG
>CAMQPJ010000240.1 GCA_947003675.1 uncultured Collinsella sp.
TGTCGGTTGCCTGGACCTGGGACAGTGCCAAGTGGGAGCAGGTCCTGCCGGGCGTTGCGCATATCTCGACGGTGCCCAACACACCGGTTTCGGTGGACGAGGGCGTCATCGCTTGCGAGAAGGCTTCCACGCTTAGTGATGAGCAGAGCGCAGTGGTGCTTGATCTGCTTGGCAAGCTCGGTGCGGTGGTCGAGCTCGATACGAGCCTGCTGTTTGTGGGCGGCACGGTGGGTGGTTGCGCTCCGGCATTTGTCGCCATGGCGATTGAGGCCCTGGGCGACGCGGCCGTCAAGCACGGCATTCCGCGCGCCGATGCCTATCGCATTGTGAGCCAGATGGTGTTGGGTACGGCAAAGCTGCAGCTTGCAACAGGGCAGCATCCTGCGGCGATGAAGGATGCCGTATGCTCACCCGGCGGCGCCACCATCAAGGGCGTCGTCGCGCTCGAGGACGCCGGCATGCGCAGCGCCCTGGTCAAGGCCATCGACGCCACCCTCCAGTGAAACCTGCCATTTAGGGACAGGTTTATTTTGGCAGGTTTTTTCCTGCGGTTTTTTCGCATGTGCGAAAAGCGCCCCGCAACTGGCTCAATTCCAGTGGCGGGGCGCTTGCGTTTGCTCAGATAAAACCGACCAAAATAAACCTGTCCCTTTTTGGCAGGTTAGTCCCAGAAGCTGTCTTCCTCGTCCTCGGACTTGGGTCCACGGTCGACGTACATCTTATGGGTGCGCTTCTCCATTACAAAGGCAAGAATCGCAAACAGCAGGATGCCGCCGGCGAAAAGGATGGCAAAACCGGTGCGGGTGCCAAACAAAAAGGAAAAAACTGCGTCCATTGGGTGCCTTCTTGCGTAGTTGAGTTGGGTCGTAAACGCTCATAAGTATATACTTGCCCATACATGTACAAGGTTGCAACCTAAATGGAATGTATATCGCCGGAGGATCTAATGCTTGATATCAAGTTTGTTCGCGAGAACCCCGATGCCATCGATACCGCCATGGCAAATCGCCAGACGTCTTGGGATCGCGAGAAGTTCTTTGAACTCGACGACGAGCGCCGTGCCGTCATCACCGAGGTCGAGGAGCTCCAGGCCACGCGTAACGCCGAGTCCAAGAAGATTGGCGCCCTGATGAAGGAGGGCAAGAAGGACGAGGCCGAGGCCGCCAAGGAGGCCGTGCGCGCCGTCAACGAGAAGATCGACGGTCTGGCCGAGCGCCGTACCGCTCTTGAGCAGGAGCAGTACGACTTCATGTCTCACCTGCCCAACATTCCGTGCGAGGCTACCCCGTACGGTAAGGACGAGGACGAGAACATCGAGCGTCGCCGCTGGGGCACCCCGCGCGAGTTCGACTTCGACTTTAAGCCGCACTGGGATCTGGGTACCGATTTGGACATCCTCGACTTCGAGCGTGGCAACAAGCTCTCCGGCAGCCGCTTCACTGTTCTCGGTGGCGCCGGCGCCCGCTTGGAGCGCGCCCTTATCAACTTCTTCCTGGACACGCACACGAGCCGTGGCTTCAAGGAGTGGTGGCCGCCCATCGTCGTCAAGCGTCAGACCATGTTTGGCACGGGTCAGCTGCCCAAGTTCGAGGACGACGCCTATCACGTCTCGGGCGATAACTTCCTGATTCCCACCGCCGAGGTCGTGCTTACCAACCTGCACGCCGGTGAGGTTCTCGACGCCGACACCCTGCCGCGCCGCTACACCGCCTTCACCCCCTGCTTCCGCGAGGAGGCCGGCTCCGCTGGTCGCGACACCCGCGGCATCATCCGCCAGCACGAGTTTGACAAGGTCGAGATGGTCAAGTTTGCCAAGCCGGAGGAGTCCGACGAGGAGCTTGAGAGCATGACCGCCGAGGCCGAGTTCCTGCTTCAGCAGCTGGGCCTTCCGTATCGCGTGATTAGCCTGTGCACCGGCGACCTGGGCTTCTCTGCCCGTCAGACCTACGACGTCGAGGTCTGGCTGCCGAGCTACAACGCCTACAAGGAGATCAGCTCCTGCTCCAACTGCGGTGACTTCCAGGCTCGCCGCGCCAACATCAAGTATCGCGACCCCGAGAACTTCAAGGGCTCGCGCTACCTGCACACCCTCAACGGTTCCGGCCTGCCGGCTGGCCGCACCATGGCCGCCATCCTGGAGAACTACCAGAACGCCGACGGCACCATCACGATCCCTGAGGTTCTTCGTCCTTACATGGGCGGCCTCGAGAAGATCGAGCCGGTCGCGTAGGTTGCCTGCATAAGCGATTTGCGAGGGCGCTCCTTTTTGGGGCGCCCTTTTTGTGCGCAAAGCCTTACCATATCGTGCGGACAGCTCAATAGAAAACACACGAACAAACGTTCTGTATACAGCCATCTACCTGCTATGCTTTTGTTAAATTGAAGCGAGAGGAAGGGGATGCGATGGAGCTGTTTGATGAACGGGTAGTTTTGTTTGAGAGCGATGAAGGTGGGGAGCACCTACTAGTTACGTGTGAGCCATCGGGTATGGGTGGTTTGGTGGTGCGGCAGACGAGCGAGGGTCCGTTAACCCAATGGTGCTTTGAGGAGTCGCTGCATGTAGTTGAGACCTTTGTGACGCACGAGGGGCTTGTGGCGCTTGAGCAGTTCTATGGAGTTGGGACTTCTAACCAGGTAGCGCGCATGCTGAGCATCTCGTTTGCCGATTATGACTGCGCCCAGCGGGTGCGTTCGCTTTTGAGGGAACTCGGTGCCGGGTTCGATGTGGTTGAAAAACCGATTGATCGCATTGGGGATGTTGGCGCATGCGGAGCTGCGTGAGGAGCATATTCTCGAAAAAAGTTTGAGATTGTGCTTGACTCCAACTAACTAAAGTGGTTTTATATGTCTTGCGCTGCGGCGTTACCTCAGCTGGATAGAGG
>CAMQPJ010000241.1 GCA_947003675.1 uncultured Collinsella sp.
TGCCTACATTTGTAGGAACAGTTCGTGGAGGCGGGTGTCTTCATCGAGTTCGGGGTGGAAGGTTACGCCGAGCTGGTTGCCCTGGCGGGCGGCGACGATGCGCCCGTCGACTTTCGCTAAGGCCTTGGCATTGCCGCGCACCTTGACGATGCGGGGCGCGCGGATAAACGTCAGCGGCACTTCACCGTCGATGCCGGCTACCTGCCCCTTGGTTCGAAAACTGCCGAGCTGCCTGCCGTAGGCATTGCGCTCAACGAGTACATCCATGGTTGCCAAACGCGGCGTGCCCTTATCGTCATGGGCGGCAAGGTCGTGAGCCAGCAGAATCAAGCCGGCGCAGGTGCCCAGGACGGGCATGCCTTCAGAGATACGGGCACGAAGCTCCTCGAGCATGCCCAACTCATCAAGCAGCTTCCCTTGAACGGTGGACTCGCCGCCGGGAAGTACCAGACGGTCAAAGTTCTGCTTCAAATCAGCCGCCTGCCTCAGCTCAATACAACGTGCGCCCAGCTCGGACAGCCTCGCCTCGTGCTCGGCAAAAGCGCCTTGGACCGCCAGTACGGCGACCGTTTGATCTGCATAATCGCTCATGTGCGATCCTTTCTGCTGGACTAGCGCCCGCGCTCCTCCATGATGATTTCGATCTCGTCGGCGTTGATGCCCACCATGGCCTCGCCCAGGTCTTCTGAAAGCTCGGCGATGAGCTTGGCATCGGTGAAGTTTGCCACGGCCTTGACGATGGCGGCGGCGCGCTTGGCCGGGTCGCCGCTCTTAAAGATGCCCGAGCCCACAAAGACGCCCTCGGCACCCAGCTGCATCATCAGCGCGGCATCGGCCGGGGTCGCTACGCCGCCGGCGGCAAAGTTCACGACGGGAAGCTTGCCCGTGGCATGGACCTCGCGTACCAGCTCGACCGGAACCTGCAGTTGCTTGGCTGCCTCAAAGAGCTCGTCGTCGCGCAGGGCAACAACGTCGCGGATCTGCTTTTGGATCTTCCGCATGTGGCGCACGGCCTGGACCACGTCGCCCGTGCCCGGCTCGCCCTTGGTGCGGATCATCGTGGCGCCCTCGGCAACACGGCGCAGCGCCTCGCCCAGGTCACGGGCACCGCAGACAAACGGAACGTCAAACTGGGTCTTGTCGATGTGGTAGACATCGTCGGCGGGGGAGAGAACCTCGGACTCGTCGATGTAGTCGATATCGATGGCCTGCAGGACCTGCGCCTCGACAATGTGACCGATGCGGCACTTGGCCATGACAGGGATGGAGACGGCCTCCTGGATGCCCTTGATCATCTTGGGGTCACTCATGCGCGACACGCCGCCTGCGGCGCGGATGTCGGCCGGGATGCGCTCGAGTGCCATGACGGCGCAGGCGCCCGCCTCCTCGGCGATGCGTGCCTGCTCGGGCGTGGTGACGTCCATGATGACGCCGCCCTTGAGCATCTGCGCGAGCTCGCGATTGAGTTTGACGCGATCGGCTTTGCTGGTCTGTTCTGCCATGGTTGCTCCCTTGGTTGGCATGTGCATTGCTTGACGGAACATCCTATCTGGGAGCTGGGTATGGCGAAATACTCAGTTTTCGAGATAATGACAAGGTCAGACTAATACCAGATTGAATGACTTAATAAGGTCAGGTGATAGGCTCATGCTTGACTACAATTTGGAAAAACGCGGCGGAACATCGCTCTATGAGTATGTTTACCAGCAAATTCGAGATGATATCGTTGCTGGACGCATTGCGGCGGGGGAGCATTTGCCGTCTAAGCGCGCCTTTGCCAGTCATCTGGGAATCAGTGTCATTACCATCGAAAATGCATATAGCCAGTTACTTGCCGAGGGCTATATTTGTTCAAAGCCGCGGCGTGGCTACTACGCTTGTGAGCTTCCGGATGCACCGGTTTTGGCTTCGGCTGCGGAGGGTATCGACCGAGATGCCGTTTCTGCGGGTCCCAGTGCGCATGGTGTCGACGGACAGGTCGAGCGATTCGATGCGCTTTCTCCTTCCGCTTTGGAGGCGGCGCGGCTTTGGCAAAGCGCACTGCGGGCGACGCTGGCATCCGAAGACGAATGCGAGATCTTTTCGCCCGCGCCAGCACAGGGCACCGCTCGGCTACGACGCGCAATTGCTCATCATCTGCGCGGGACAAGGGGTATGAATGTCGACCCCAACAACATTGTTATCGGCGCGGGCGCCCAGCTGCTCGATACCATGTTGGTTCAGCTGCTTGGAGCCGACAAGGTGTATGCCGTTGAAGATCCGGGCTATTTGCGCCTGACGCGCATCTATCAGGCTATGGGTTGCAACGTTCGGCATATCCCGTTGGATGATGACGGCGTGGACCTGAGTGCTCTGCAGAAAACTGGGACCGATGTTCTTCACCTGATGCCGTCCCATCAGTATCCGACCGGCCTTGTGACGAGCATTGCACGTCGCTATGCGCTGCTGAGCTGGGCCGCCGAGCAGCCGGGCCGATATCTCATCGAAGACGACTTCGATTGTGAGTTTCGCCTTGCCGGCAAGCCGATTCCTGCGCTCGCGTCGATCGATGCCGCTCAATCGGTTATCTACACCAACACGTTTTCGAAGAGCCTGTCATCGGCGTTGCGTCTAGCGTACATGGTGTTGCCCGATGAGCTAATGGAGCGGTTTAGGCGCAACCTTGGCTTCTACGCCTCGTCGGTGAGCTCTGTTGACCAGGTCGCTTTGGCTCGCTTGCTGGAATCGGGTGATTACGAGCGACATGTGAATCGCGTGCGCGTTCGTGCTCGCGAGGCGCGTGATGGCCTGGCGGCGCTTGTACGGAAAACGTTTCCGGCAGGGGAGGTCTCGATCGAACATGCAGACGCGGGCCTTTACTGCAC
>CAMQPJ010000242.1 GCA_947003675.1 uncultured Collinsella sp.
ACCGACACGAGCGCGAACATGAAGCCGTTGGCAAAACCGTTGGCAAACTGCATCGCGCCACGCTTCCACCACAGCAGGCTACGGTGAAGTACCCCATCCGAGAGCACCATGAACAGGCCCATGGCAAACGGAATAAAACACATCACGGCAAAGGCCGAGAACACGCCCGAGATGGCCGACAGCACCAAAAACGGCGCGACAATGCCCATCAGGTAAAAGCCGGTACGGGCCTTGCCCTCCAGGCGCTCGGCCTCCACATGGGCGCGACCGACCAGGTCACCACCCGTGGCGCCATTGGTACCGGCATGGCCCATGCCGCTAATGCGAACCTCGTCGCCGTCGTGCGTGTCGGCAGGAAACTCAATCGTTTGCTCGGAGGTCACGCGGGTACGACCGCTGCCGCCGCAATCGGGGCACGGATCGGCTACGACCTTGCCCGAGCCGCCGCACTCGGGGCAAACCGACTGAAACGTGCCAGCGCCAAACAGGAAGGACAGGTCCACATCGATATGGCCGCGTCCGCCACAGCTTGGGCAGGTATGGGCATGCTCGGAGGAGACAGAACCCGAGCCGCCGCAGTGTCCGCACGTATCGAATCGCGTGTAGCGAACGGTTTTGCGGGCACCGCCCTTGGCCTCCTTGGCATCGAGCTTAATGTCGACGACCACGTTGGCACCGCTTTCGGGATTGTATGCTGCCCGCCCGCGACGCGGCTGGCCCCAAGCGCCGCCAAAGGGAAAACCGCCCTCAAAGGGATTGCCGTACCCGGCGCCGCCGGCGTAACCGCCACCATAAGGCGAAGCCGTAGGAGCGCCGGCGAAGGGATTGCCCGAGCGCATGGCGTCATAGCGCGCACGCTTCTGCTCATCCGAAAGCACGGCGTAGGCCTCGGAAACCTCTTTGAACTTTTCCTCGGCACCCGGCTCTTTATTGACGTCCGGATGGAGCTTACGGGCCTTCTGCTGAAAGGCCTTTTGAATATCACGCGAGGTGGCGTCCTTGGAGACACCGAGAATCTCGTAGTAATCTTTTTCGTTCATCGTCGCCATGTGCGGCAACCTCCTGCTCACAGCAGCGTATATCTTGCGGTAATTCTACCCGAGCGGCCTATGCTAGACCCCAAAACAGCTCGAACAGAACATTTCCATCGAGCCAGCCCAAGTGGGTGGGCGCTAAACGGGCGCGGGCGCGACCTGCGATAACGTCTTTCGAGGCGATGCGCCCCGCATATCCCTCGACGCCATCGGGCACCCACGTGGCAAGACCCAATTCGAGTGCGTGATCGCAGGCAGCTGCCAGCTCGTCCGTTGGGATAACGCAAGCCGCGCGAGCCAACAGGTCGGACCCAACACCGCGCGTCATGCGACAGGCGAGCATCAGGTCCTCCGCCGCAGCCTCGCGCTGCGACAGATATTCGGCCTCGAACGCCGTCGCGGCATCATCGCGTTGCGCCAGACGCACGCGATGCGCATCGCCTCGAGAAGACACGCCGGGAAACAGCCCGGCCAAGCGGTCGAAATCCCCAGCATCGAGCATACCGGCGGCAGAACGGCCCAGGCCCAGATAGCCCTGTCCGGTCCAGTAGGCAATGTTATGGGCGCATTCATGGCCGTCGAGCGCATAACTCGCCACCTCATACGGATGATAGCCGGCCGCACCCAGGAGCTCGCGCGCCACGTCCATGCAGGCGGCTTGAAAATCCTCATCAGGCTCGAGCGACTCGTCGCGGCACGCCATGCGATAGAGGGGTGTCCCCTCTTCGAGCGTGAGCGGGTAAACCGACACATGATGCGGAGCCGCCGCCAGCACGCCATCAAGCGTGCGACTCCAACTCGCTGCGGTCTGCCCGGGAAGACCGCACATAAGGTCGCACGACACGTCAAGCCCAGCGTCCTTGACCGTCGCGATAGCAGCGAGCGCCCGATCGGCATCGTGAATACGACCGATGGCGGCAAGTTCGGTGTTATCGAGCGTTTGCACGCCCAGAGAGACGCGTGTGACACCCACCTTGGCAAGCGCAGTGGCGAGCTCGGCGGTCAGCGACTCGGGATTGGCCTCGCAGGTAAACTCAACAGGGGCGCACCACGCACGAATACGCCGCGCCAGCTCCACCACGCGCTCCCCCGCCAGTGACGGCGTGCCGCCGCCAACATAGACGGTGCGGATCTGGTCAAGGGCCCCAGCCTTGCCAAAAGCATCGAGGCGCGCGTACAACTGCTCAAAATAGGCATCGAGCGCAGCACCCAGCTCGCACGGAGCGAAACTGCGCGAATCAAAGTCGCAGTAGCGGCACTTTTGGGCACAGAACGGCACGTGCGCATACAGCGCGGTAACGGCCACCCTTAAGCCTCCAGCGGATGAGGGGGCACCGATTCGCCGGCGGCAAGGGCAGCCTCGCAGGCCACCACATCGCGCTCGATCTCATCGACCAGCGCCATGAACTCCTCATACGTGGAGCAGCGCACCACCTGGGCACGCCAGGCGGCGGCATGGGGCATACCTTTTAAGTACCAGCTTGCGTACGTGCGGGCGCGCGACATGAGCGGCAAGAGCTCATGCGTCAGCGTGAGATGCTCACGCAGGGCGCCCAGGCGCTCGACGGAGCTGCGCTGCGGCACCGGTATGCCATCGAGCGAAAGGGCGCGAGCATCACCAAAGACCCAGGGATTACCGTAGATACCGCGCGCGATAAACACCGCGCTGGCGCCCGAGTTGCGCAGATGCTCCGCGGCATCCTCGGCGCAGAACACGTCGCCCGAACCGATCACGGGAATCTCGACGGCGTCGGCCACCTCATCGACGACCGACCAATCGGCCTGGCCCGTATAGAGCTGCGTGGC
>CAMQPJ010000243.1 GCA_947003675.1 uncultured Collinsella sp.
ACGGCGCACTCGGGCTCCAAGAAGGCATGCTCGGTAAAGGGCGTAGTAAAGCGCTGCGTCACGGTGAATGCGCTCTCCGCCAGCGCCTTGGCGGCGTCGCCGCGCGTCACATGGCGGCTCTGGCACACGTTGTCCTTGAGCTCCACCGTGTTGCCGAAGGCAAAGAAGCTGTCGTGCAGGCGCGGGGCGTCGGCAGACCTGGCCTCGGCGATGTTGCGCACGGGCTCCAGCGGCTCGTAATCAATCTTTACGAGCTTCTTGGCCTTCTCGAGCGTCGCCTCGTCCTCGGCAACCACCAGCACGATGGCATCGCCCACGCAGCGGGTGATGTCGCCCTGGGCGATCATGACGTCCCAGTCCTGGATAAGGTGGCCGACCTGGTTGACCGGCACGTCCTCGGCGCGCAGGATGCCAACCACACCGGGTAGGGCCTCGGCCTTGGAGGTATCGATGGAGAGCACGCGGGCGCGCGGATACTTGGAGCGCACGGCGCTAGCGTAGGTCAGGCCCGGCTGATCGAGCTCGTCGATGTCGTCGGGATACTTGCCCTCGCCGAGCACCTTCTTGCGCACGTCGATGCGGAAGGCGCGCTTGCCCACGCCGTAGTCGTCGCCGCGCTCCAAATCCTCGTCGATCTGCTTTTCGCCACGGAGCACCGCAGCGGCAAGCGAGATGCCCTCGATAATCTTTTTGTAGCCGGTGCAGCGGCAGACGTTGCCGCGGATGGCGTACTTGATCTGCTCCTCGGTGGGCTCGGGATCCTCGGCGATGAGCGCCGCACCCGCCATGACCATGCCGGGGATGCAAAAGCCGCACTGCACGGCGCCCACGGCGCCAAAGGCGTACACAAAGGCCTCGCGCACGTCCTCGGGCAGGCCCTCGACGGTCACGATGTCGCGGCCGGCGGCAAGAGCGGTGGTCAGCACGCACGCCTTGACGGCTGCACCGTCCACATGGATGGTGCAGGTGCCGCACGCACCCTCGGAGCAACCGTCCTTGGCGGAGTGAATGTGCAGGTCGTCGCGCAGGTAGCGCAGCAGCGGTTTATTTTGGGTCGTCGTGCGCTCGACGCCGTTAACGGTAAAAGTGAATTCCTGTGCCATGGTGATTCCCTTCTACACGCCGGCGGCGATGCCGGTGCGGTCGTGGATGGCGCCATGCGGGCAGACGACGGCGCACATGCCGCACGACAGGCAGTCCGCGCCGTCGATATGGGCGCAGTTGTCCTCGATGCGGATAGCGCCGGCAGGGCACTTTTTGGCGCACATGCCGCAACCGATGCAGCTGGTGTCGCAGATCTTGCGCGCAATGGCGCCCTTATCGGTGTTGTTGCAGCGCACCAGGATGTTCTGGTAGCCGGGAACGAAGGCAATCACGCGCTGCGGGCACGCCATGCCGCACAGGCCACAGCCCGTGCACTTGGAGCGGTCCACACGGGCGACGCCGTCGACCAGCGCGATGGCACCGTGGGGGCAAGCCGTGACGCAGGCGCCACAGCCAATGCAGCCTTCGCTGCAGCGGGCGTCGCCGCCTGCGGAGGCGCAACCACTTCCGCAGGCAACGTAAGCCACGTGATGTTGAATGGATTTGGCCATAAGAGACTCGCCTATTTCTTAAGAAGGTACGAATAGTTGTCGCGCACGGCCCTGATGGTCAGGCGGACGGCCTCGGGCAGGCCGGTGTTGACGGCATCGACCGAGACGGTGCGGACCGTGCCGGCGACGCGGACCTTAAAGTGGTCCTCGTCCACGGCCAGGAAGCCCTCGTTCTCGGAGTTCTCCATGTCCTGCTCGCTCCAGAACAGGGTGAGCTTGTCCTTATAGGGACGACCCTCCTGGTAGGGGCAGAACACGGCGCAGTTGCCGCACTCGTTGCACATGCCGTCGACATGGACGACCTGATGCTTGGCCAGGCCCGGCACCTTAATTGCCACGTTGGCGCGGTTGGGGCACACGTCGCAGCAGACCTCGCACACCGAGCCGCAGCCCAGGCAACGGGTCTTGGTGCAGTTGCGCTTGTCGCGGCAGAGCGTACCCTTGCGCTCGTAGCAGGTGTCCTCGCGGCCGGCCTGCTCGTTGCAGTCGGCGTACTTGTTAAAGTCCACGCCGGCGATGGCGCGAGCGACCTCGGCGGCGTCGGAAATAGCCTCGACCACGGTGGCAGGACCGCGACGGCAGTCGCCCGCAGCCCAGACGCCCTCGACACCGGTGGAGGTGGCGGCAAGACGGCCACGACGGTCGTGCTCGACGCCCGCGGCATCATACAGGCTGGCATCGATACCCTCACCCACGGCGCAGATCACCGTGGTGGCGGGAAGCTCAACGTTCTCGCCCGTGGCAACGGGGCTGCGACGGCCGCTTGCATCCGGCTCGCCAAGCTCCATAACATCGCAGGTCAGCACGGCGCCGTTGAGTGCCTTGGGAGCCAGCAGCTCGCAGAACTCAACGCCGTCGGCAAGAGCAAGATCAAGCTCTTCCTCGTCGGCGGGCATCTGCTTCTTGGTGCGGCGATACACCAGGCGCACGTTCTTCACACCAGTCAGGCGCTTGGCCACGCGGGCCGCATCCATGGCGGTGTTACCGGCGCCGATGACCACGACGTCCTCGCCCAGCTCGAGCTTCTCGCCCTTCTTGGCGGCCTCGAGGAACTCCAGCACGTCGAGCTCGGCGCCCTCGCCCAAGCCCGCAGAACCAGGCATCCAGGCGCCGGTGGCCACGACAACATCGGTAAAGCCCTGGGCCTTGAGCTCATCAATGGACTCCACGCGGGCGTTGAGCTGCACCTTGGCGCCAAAGGCCAGGCAGAGCTCGGCATCGTGGGAGATATCGTCGCT
>CAMQPJ010000244.1 GCA_947003675.1 uncultured Collinsella sp.
CCGAGGCCGTCTTGGGCTGCTGGCCGGCATCGAGCACGCGCACAAAAGTGCGGCCAGCGTAGAACTGCTTGTAATAGTCGACAACGTCCTCAAGGGTCAAGGTATCGATAGCCTGCGGCGTAAGCGGCATCGTCACCGTGGAGAGCAGGCCGCGCTTGAGCGGTGCCAGATGCGGGGTAAAGACGACGCGATCGGTTAAGCCAAGGATTTGCTCAATCTCGGGCGTGTGGCGATGTTTACCCACGCCATAGGCTTCTAGGTTCTCGTCCGCACTGCAAAAGTGGGTGCGGGCGTTGCAGGACTTGCCGGCACCCGTCACACCGCTGATGGCATCGACGATCACAGGGCCACTCTGGGCAACCCAGCCGGCACGCTCGGCAGGAGCGGCAGCAAGGCTCGTTGCGGTGGGATAGCAGCCGGCGCAGGCGACCAGCACGGACTTGCCGTCAGCATAATCGGATGCGGCGGTCTCCAAGTCCTGGCAGAACAGCTCGGGCAGGCCAAAAGCGCGGGTCTTGAGCAGCTCGGGGCTCGTGTGCTCGGCGGCATACCATGTCTCAAAGACGGACGCGTCGCTCAGACGGTAATCGGCCGAAAGATCAAAGCAGGAGACGCCAGATGCAAGCAGTGCGGGCACCTGTGCCATGGCAGCCGTGTGCGGCACGGCCAAGAAGACGGCGTCGCAGCTCTTGAGCTCGGGGGCGTCATGCGTGGTGAAAACCAGGTCGCTCACGCCAGCAAAGCTCGGATACGCCGCGGACAGCGGCTGGCCGGCATCGGCGTTGGACGTAATGGCAGCAAGTTCAAACTCGGGATGGCCAAGCACGAGGCGAATGAGCTCGGCTCCGGCATATCCAGCCGCGCCGACGATTCCAACCTTCAAAGACATATCAGACTCCTTGTCTGCGATTTATGCACCGATGCGCATTTCTCAGCAGTCGTTATGAGGTGGGTTGAAACTTTAGCACCAAAAGATGCATGAACACGTAAATGGCTTGTATGTTCATGCATTGAAACATTCCCGACACATTCGCTTGAAGGAATTGACAAATTGAGCGGGCCCCGTATCGACCGGCACTCCTTACGGCGCCGGGCAACACGGGGCCCGTCCATGCGAAAACTAAGTTGTTGGGATGAGCCAGCTGGCTAGAGCTCGACCGGCACCCATTCGTCGTGATTGCAGATAAAAGCCTCAGGATCCTCGACGCTAAAGAAGACGAGCGTGGGGTCGTTAGGACCCTCATAGTGCTCGCCCAGGCGCTCTAGATGCTTCCACCCGGCTTCGCGCATTTCGTCTAAAGCCCGGTCATCCAAGCCGGCACGCCCGCGCAAGATGAGCCAGCCATGGCCCGGCCACCAATTCGTGGCCTCAAAGCGTTGGTTTTGCAGCAGCTCCTGCCACACATCTTTAGTGCGCGCTGTCACAAACCACAGCTTACCGTCCTGAATCTGTGCAAACGAGAACGGACGTACATGTGGCTGCCCGTCCACGCTCGTCGCCAAGTACCACGCCGGCACCGACGTCAGATACTCCAAAACCGTATTCAATCCGTCCACGTTTCCTCCTGTACTAGCCAGTTTGAGAGCCTGGTTTGTGTGAGCTAGAGCTCCAGGCGCTCCTCGCTGCCGTCGATATCACAGAAGCGGGCGACGATATTGCGGACCGAGAAAAACGCAAGGCGGCCGTCGTTGGCACTATCGTGTTGCTCGCCAATGCCCACCATGTGCTTAAAACCCGCTTGACGCACCTTGTCGCTCGCAGCTGCGTCGTCCTCAAGTGCGGCTTCGCCGGTCAACACGATCCAACATTCCCCCGGCTTCCAGCCCGATACTTCAAACTTGGGATTCGCACTCAGCTCCGCCCACACATCCTTATCGCGCGACGTGCAAAACCACAACTTACCGTCATCGACCATGGCAAACGAAAACGGTCTCACGCGGGGCTGATGTCCGTCGGCCACATCGGTCGTGGCCAGATACCACGCCGGAATGCGCCTGAGATACGAACAGGCGCGCTCAAGCTGAGCCGTGCGGTCGTTGTCGGTCATAGGGACCCCTTTCCTGCGCTCGAATCGCGCCTAAACAAGTTGAAGATTGATGACAATGACGCAGATGAGCAGCAACGCCGTCACCACCGCCGCCAACGCGTCGCCGCGGCCAAATGCAAGCGCATGCAGACGTGTGCGGCCCTGCTCGCCGTGATAGCAGCGTGCATCCATGGCAGCAGACAGCGTCTCGGCATGACGGAACACGCCGGTGAACAGCGGAATCGCCACACTGCCGAGCATGCGTACGCCACCGAGCGGACCGCCCGTTACGCGTGCACCGCGGCTCGCCTGCGCATCGGCCGTCTGCTTCATCTCGGTGGCGAACTGCGGCATAAAGCGCAACGCGATACCCATAATCATGCCGAGCTCGTGCGCAGGAAGTCCCACACGCGCAAACGGTGCGAGCAGACGCTCAAAGCCCGCGGTGAGGTCGAGCGTCGGCGTAGTGAGCGTAATGGCACTCATGCCGGCCATCATCAACGTCAGGCGGCACGCCATAAAGGCGGCAGAACGCAGTGAGCCCTCGCTTATCTGCAGAAAACCGAGCTGCCACAAGATGCGCCCACTCTGATCGGTAAACAAGTTGAGCACCGCGACCACGACGACGATTGCCAGCAGCGGCGCCATCGATGATAGGACCCGGCGCAACGGCACCCGGGACACGGCATAGATCAGCACGACGAAAATTGCGACAGGGGCCAGTCCGCGGAAGCCACTGACCGTGAGCGTCGTGATCAGAAACACAAAGCCCAAGAGCAACTTGGTTCGCGGGTCCAGG
>CAMQPJ010000245.1 GCA_947003675.1 uncultured Collinsella sp.
CCCCCCCCCCCCCCCCGGGCCAGCGGCACGTCAAAAGACCATACACCTACGGGCGAAGGACCACCAAACTGGGCTAGGCAGCCGGGCAGATCTTCTTGAAGAGCTCGATGACGTCGTCGAGCGTTGCCTCGCGCGGGTTACCCGGGAAACAAGCGTCGGCCATGGCGTCCTTGGCCAGGACCTCGATCTCGTCAGCCTTCATGGCCTCGCAGACGTGCGGGATATTCACGTCGGCGGAAAGCTGCTTGACGGCGGCGATAGCGGCGTCGGCAGCCTCGTCGGTGCTCATGCCCGTGGTGTCAACGCCCATGGCGACGGCGACCTTGGCCAGGCGCTCGGCGCAAACCGGCTTGTTGAACTCCATGGCAATCGGCAGCAGCATGGCGCAGGCGACGCCGTGCGGGGTGTCGTAGTGAGCGGACAGGGTGTGAGCCATGGCGTGGTCGATGCCCAGGCCAACGTTGGAGAAGCCCATGCCGGCGACATACTGGCCAAGAGCCATGCCCTCGCGGCCGGAGCCGGGCTGACCGGACTTGGCCTCGGCGACGGAGTCGCGCAAGTTCTCGCTGATCAGCTTAATGGCCTCAAAGTGGAACATATCGGAGAGCTCCCAAGCGCCCTTGGTGGTGTAGCCCTCGATGGCGTGGGTCAGTGCGTCCATGCCAGTGGAAGCGGTCAGGCCGGCGGGCATGGAAGCCATCATGTCGGGATCGACGACAGCAACCTCGGGGGCATCGTTGGTGTCGACGCACACGAACTTGCGGACCTTCTCGGGGTCGGTGATGACGTAGTTGATGGTCACCTCGGCAGCAGTACCGGCGGTCGTCGGCACAGCGATGGTGAACACGGCGTGGTTCTTAGTGGGAGCAACGCCCTCGAGGCTGCGGACATCGGCGAACTCGGGGTTGTTGATAATAATGCCGATGGCCTTGGCGGTGTCCATGGAGGAGCCGCCACCGATGGTCACGATAGCGTCAGCCTCGGCGGCCTTGAAGGCCTCGACGCCGTCCTTGACGTTCTGAATCGTGGGGTTGGGCTTGATCTCGGAGTAGAGGCTCCAAGCGATGCCGGCGGCATCGAGCTCATCGGTCACCTTAGCGGTAACGCCAAACTTGACCAGATCGGGGTCGGAGCAGACGAAGATCTTCTTGTAGCGCGACGCTGGAGCTCGCCGGGGATCTCCTTGATGGCGCCGGAACCATGATAAGAAATGGTATTGAGAACGAAACGATTAGCCATTGATAGCCTCCCATCGTGTGCGGGGCATCCATTACGCCCCGCGCTATAAGTCCCATCCTAACGCTTTTGAAACAAAAAACGCGTGAGAACGTCAAAAGTGTTAAAGCGTTTCAACAGAAGATGAAAAATACTGCGGCAAAGGGACAGCCCCTTTGCCGCATTCAGTTACTTTCGGCAGCCCTCTTTCCAAGCCTCGGCCGCAACCTTCCAGCGTAAGCGCAAGTCGCGCTCGCGGTCGATGAACATGATGGCAAACGCGACAAACAGCAGCAAGCTCGCCACGACGATGGCGTGCAGGCCCATGCGCTCAATACACCAGTTGCCCAACACGGCGCCAAACACAAAGGTAAGGATCACGCCAAAGTACAGCAGGCCGTTTTCCAAAAAGCCGCGCCTGTGGGTGATGATGTAATCGTCCACGTTTTGCAGCGCGTTGCGCAAGTTGCCGATGCACATGGTCGTAGCGATGCCGTGACCGTGGATCTTGCGGAAGCTCTCGACCTGCATGCCGCAGGCAAACGAGGTGAGGCAGTTGGCGAGCAGGTTGAAATTGCCGCCCGGGATAAAGCTCACGCCCAGCAAGATGACGGCTTCAAAGAACACCGTCACCTGACGCCAGTGGATCACGCTGCCAAACCGCTCGTGTACCAGATCGGCAAGCATAATACCCACGGCAAACGACACCACAGGAAAGAAGTAGCGCCCCGCAAGTGCCCAGTTGCCCTCCGAGATGCTCACGCCCACGAGCAGGATGTTGCCTGTCTGCGCGTTGGCGAAAACATGGTCGCGCCCAATGTACGAATACACGTCCATAAAGCCACCGGCGAGCGCCAAGATGATGCCCAGCTCAATAGACTCCGATATCTGTTTGGCACGCTGCATCGTCGTGCATCCTCCTTGTTGACGACTCTCTCGTGCGTTGGCGGAAACATAGCCGCCGTTCATACTGTAACCCATTGACAACATGGCGTGCGCGCGAGACGACCCCTTCGACACAGGGATACACAGTCTGGAAACAAACGACACCCGCATCGACACGCCGATCCGCTAGCTCATGTACTCCACCAGTCTTTTTAGCCCCGTCCTAAAAAGACTGGTTACAATTACGTGCAGCATACAAACACCGGGAGGGATCGTGGCAAAAAAGCCTCAGCACGCTCAGAACAACCAGCGCAGTCAGCAGGGCAAACAGGGCCAGCAGCAAAAGCGCGGCGGTAAGGCGCAGGGTGGGCACACCACGCATACCCCAGCAGCGCTCACACGCCCCTGGCGCCCGGGCCGCGATAAGTTCCTCCCCGTCAGCCGCGCCGACATGGATGCGCGCGGCTGGGACCAGTGCGACTTTGTCTACATCTGCGGCGACGCCTACGTGGACCACCCCAGCTTTGGTATGGCCATCATCAGCCGCGTCCTCGACGCGCACGGCTACAAAGTGGGCATCATCTGCCAGCCCGACTGGACCGACCCCGCCAGCATCACGGTGCTCGGTGAGCCGCGCCTGGGCTTTTTGGTCAGCGCCGGCAACATGGACTCCATGGTCAACCACTATTCGGTGACCAAGCACCGCCGCCACACCGATGCCTA
>CAMQPJ010000246.1 GCA_947003675.1 uncultured Collinsella sp.
CCCGAACCCAGCGGAACCGGACCCTGACCGGCAAACTCGACCCACGCAGGATCTGCGGGCGCCGGAGCAAACCAGCGGCGCTCGTAGAACTCGCCATAGTTGGGCAGATACTTCTTGGCCGTGAGGCCCAAAAGCTCGCCCGCGCAGCACACGGCGGCGCAGTTGTAGATATTCTCGGCAACTGCAACGGGAAGACCGATGGTAAAGACAATCGGCAGCTCACGAGTCTCATCGAGGATATGCACCAAAGCAGCCTCGCAGGCATGCAGTAATGTGCGGTTATGGAACAGATCGGCCGCGGTATAGCCGCACAAGTTGAGCTCGGGCAGCACCAGAGCACGAACGCCGCGCTCGACAGCCGCGCGAACAGCCGCTAACGCAACCTCGGCATTGCCCTCGACATCGGCCACGCGAATCTGCGGCGACGCCGCCGCCACACGCAAAAAGCCATCAGACTGAGAAAGGTGAAGATTCATAAGAATGCTCCCGTGCGTAGACGCCATTCACAACAATTAGCAAGCCCTATTGTAGTTCAACCGCCGGGTGTAACCGCATCCCACCAACTTGGTGAGCTATTGATGAGTTGATGGTATCTGTTAAATGTCACGTACGATTCACATCTGGTGGGTACCCTGATGGCTACACGAAACGAAGCAGATTTACACCGGGAGGACCCCGTATGACAACCAGGTACACCGACGCGCCGCGCACGCGCGTCATGACGCCGGCGTCGCTCAACAACGGCGTGCACGAGAACCATTCCATCGGACAGACCATGGCCATCGCGCCCAAAAAAGGCCTGTTCGACGATATTTCCATTCCCCAGATCGTCGCCGGCGCCGCAGCTGCCGCCACGAGCGTCGCGCTTGCCTCCAAGATCGGTATCGCCGGATCGGTGATCGGCGCCGCCGTGAGCTCGGTTATCACCGTTGTGTCCTCGCAGGTCTACCGCCACTTTATCTCTGCCAGCGCCGAAGCCATCAAAGGTACGCACGCCGCCGTCGACTACCCCGCCGGTGCCTATGAGCCCGTTGAATTTAATGCCGAGGAGCACCTGGGCGGCGCCGCGACTACGCAGGAGATGCGCCAGATTGCGGGGCGCGCGACCACGGCGCGCGTCGCTCCCGACAGCCTGCGCGCCAAGGCGGCGGCAGAGCGCAGCCAGACGCAAAAGAAGGTCATCGTCTTCTCAATCGCCATCGCCATCGTCGCGGTCATCGCCTGCGCCGGCGCCATCCTTATCACCACCGCCGGTGAGGGTCTGGGCGAGCGTCCCGAGCCAATCCTTTCGTCCCGTACGACCGAGCACGACGCGGATAGCTCCGGCCAATCGCAAAGCCAGCAGGACGACCCGCAGGGCACCTCCGCATCCACCGACTCGTCCTCGAACACCCCCGATCAATCGCAGGGCGCCGATTCCTCTACGAACAGCAGCGACACGCAATCCGGCACGACCGACTCAAGCCAAACGACCGACGGCTCTCAGCCGAGCACGGGCGACCAGACGAGCGGCAATACATCGGGCACGGAATCTACCGACAGCAGCAATACCAACAGCTCGAGCGGCACCGCGTCCGGCACGGCATCTGACAGCTCAAGCCAGGGCACGACGTCGGGCAACTAAGTACGATTGCCTCTCATAGATAACCGACCTGCATAACGGGCGCGAACCGGCAACGGTCGCGCCCGTTTACCTTGGGCGACGAGATGGCAAGCCCCGTGCGATGGTAAGATGCTTTGGTGTGTAAAGAGGAGATTTGCCATGAGCAAGACAATAGTTACGCCCACGCTATCACTGGGCAACCACATCTATCTGTATCGCCTGCTGCGCGATGCGATTGGGTGCGGCAAGCAAACGTTTATGACGCAGGTCGAGGAGGCACTCGCCGCTGGTGACATGGCCGCTTATGACCTGGGCTTTGAGTCCACGCGCGAGCTGCTCGAGGAGCTCGACGACTTCATTAAGCTGACCGTCTTTAAGGGCGGTCGCCTGTATGCCACCGTCATCGCCAACGATACCTGGGATGCCGCCCTTGCCAAAGGCGAGGACAAGCCCAAGGCAGCCAAGGGAGCCAAGCAGTCCTACAAAAAGAAAAAGCGCGGCGAGAAGGACCTCAAGGCCGTGCGCCCCAAGCACGTTAAGCGCGCCGAGCCCGAGCCCGTGGCCAAAGTCGCTCCGGAGCCCGAGCCCGAGATCGAAGTCGCTATTGAGGTAACGGCAGAAGCCGAAACCGAAATCGCCGCCACGACCGATCCCAAAGTCATATCCGAGCAGGAAGCCACCGCGGAGCTCAACGAGGCTCCCAAGTCGACAGCCGAAGAAGCAGCTGACCAGCCCGAGACGTCTGCGTTGCAAAACAGCGATGTCTTTGGCGACGACGCCGAGGCCGATCACTACGACGAGCCCGCAGATCAAGACGCTACCGAGTCGGCGCCGGAGCCCGAGGCACCGCAGCCCGCCATCTCGCTCACGGTCGTCTATGACCCCGAGAACGCCAATGCCGGCATAACCACCATGGCATCCACGCCCATCGACGCAAAGTCGAGCGTCGAGAACGAGAACGCGACGCAGGTTGAGGTTGAAACTGCAGCTGCAGACGCGCCCGTCACCGTGAAGCCCGCAGATTCCACGATCAAGCCGAAAACGACGCCGGAGCCCGCACCCGTCATCGAATCCGTGCCCGCCTCTGCTTGCGACCAAATTCCCGCACCGGCACCGGCTTCGGTACCCGTAGCGGCCCCAACCCCCGCACCCGCGGCACCGACCATCCCCGAGGACTTCCCCATCGATTTCGCAACCGAAGTCTTCTGCCCCGGCCC
>CAMQPJ010000247.1 GCA_947003675.1 uncultured Collinsella sp.
CTCAATATGTTGTAAAACACCCCCGAGCATATGTTCGAAAACACAATATGTTGTGTTTGCAGCAAAGGCGGGATGCCACCTGTAGAACCACGCCCGCGAACCTCAACCTTCAAGTTGACCTTGAGGCGATTTTTACGTCCCTTTACGCACCGTTCACATCGCCCCCAAACTCCCCCACCCACGGTACACACGGCCCACCAACGCGTCGGTGTCTGGCGAAAAATGGGACGGGCCCCAGATTGCCCATGTGCGCAAAAGTGCGTCTCGGCAATCTGGGGCCCGTCCCATTTAATATTTATAAATATGCAGGTCAGCGAGGTGCTAGCGATGTGCCAACGGATGCGCCGCCAGATAGACCTCGGTCAGTTGCGTGCGGTCGACATGCGTGTAGACCTGCGTGGTCGAAATATCGGCATGGCCCAAAATCTCCTGCAGCACACGCAGGTCGGCACCGCCCGCGAGCATGTGGGTGGCAAAGGAGTGGCGCAGGGTGTGGGGATGGAGCCCCACCAGCCCCACCTGGCGCCCATACCGCTCGCATATCGCATGCACGGCCTGGCGCGACAGGCGACGTCCGTTCTTATTTAAAAAGACCGCCGAGGTCTCCGTCCCGTGAGCATGGGCGGCCAGGAGAGTACGCCCGTCCCCTATATAGCGTGTCAGGGCACGCGCCGCGCTTCCCACCAACGGGGCCAGACGCTCCTTGGAGCCCTTACCGCGCACCAGGACAAACCCGTCATCGATATGGATATCGCCCACATCGAGCCCAACCAGCTCACTCACGCGCAAGCCGCAACCGTAAAGCACTTCCAAGATGGCGTGATCGCGCAGTCCCATCTCGCCCTCGGGAAAGTCTTGATCGAGCAGTGCCGAGACGTCCTCCACCGAAAGGTATTCCGGCAGGCAATCTGCCTTTTTGGGCAGGCGCAACGCCGCCGTCGGGTTTTGGGCCACGGCCCCATCGCGCACCAAAAAGGCATGCAGGCCCTTCACGGCAGCAAGCACGCGCTCCACCGAGGCGTCGGAATAGCCTCCGTCGCGGCGATCGGCAACAAAGCCCTCCACGACCTGACGGGTCACCTCTTCAAAAGACGCAATGTCAGCCCGCTCCAGATAGGCGCAGTACGTCGTCAGGTCACGACGATAGGCCGCAATCGTGTTGCGCGCCAAGCCCCGCTCGACCGCGAGGTAATCGAGATACTCCCCCGCCGCCACGGCGAGCGACGAGGGAGTAGCTTCGGTATGTTCCTTATTCGCCGGCACCCTTAGTCCGTAGCGAGGTTCTTGGGCGTCACCTGCAAGCGATCGACGCCCTCATGCTGGCCGATCGAGGCGCGCACGAACTCGCGGAACAGCGGCTGCGGGTTGGTCGGGCGGCTCTTGAACTCGGGATGAGCCTGGGTTGCCACATACCACGGATGCACGTCGCGCGGCAGCTCGACCATCTCGACCAGGCGCTCGTCGGGCGAAAGACCCGAGATAACCAGACCAGCGCCCTCGAGCTGGTCACGGAAGGCGTTGTTGAACTCAAAGCGGTGACGGTGACGCTCGTAGACGAGCTCCTCGCCATATGCCTCGCGCGCGAGGGTATCGGCGGCAAGCTTGCACGGATAGGCACCCAGACGCATGGTGCCCCCCTTCTCGGTCACGTCCTCCTGCGAGCTCATCAGGTCGATGACACTATACGGGCCATCCGGATCGAACTCGGAAGAGCTGGCACCGGCAAGGCCGACCACGTTGCGGGCGAACTCGCACACGGCAACCTGCATACCCAAGCAAATGCCCAGATACGGAATCTTGTGCTCGCGGGCGAACTCGGCCGCGAGGATCTTGCCCTCCAGGGCGCGCTTGCCAAAGCCGCCAGGGACCAAGATGCCCGAGGCGTCACCCAGGACCTCGGAGACATTCTGCTCGTCGAGGCTCTCGCCATCGACCAGCTGCACGTCAACGTGGCGATCGTAGAACACACCCGCGTGGTGCAGGGCCTCGATAACCGACAGGTAGGCATCGGGCAGCTGCGTATACTTGCCCACGACGGCGATCTTCACCTTGTCGGCGTGCTGGTTGGCATGGTTCTGCTTGCGCAGGAACTCGTTCCACTGACTCATGTCGCGCTCACGCGGGTCCAGACCCAGACGCTCGCAAATGCGCAGGTCAAAGTCCTGCTCGGCGAGCAGCTGCGGAACATCGTAGATGCTCGCGCAGTCCTCGTTGGTAAAGACGCAGTCGGTGTCGACGTCGCAGAAGCTTGCAATCTTGCCGCGGATGGCATCGTCGATATGGTGGTCGGAGCGCAGGACGATAATATCGGGCTGGATACCAAAGCTGCGGAGCTCCTTGACGGAGTGCTGCGTCGGTTTGGTCTTGACCTCGTGGGCGGCGGCGATATAGGGAACGAGCGAAACGTGGATGTAGCAGACGTTCTCGGGGCCGGCCTCCTTGCGATACTGACGGATGGCCTCGACAAACGGCTGCGACTCGATGTCACCGATGGTGCCGCCCAACTCAGTGATGACCACGTCGGAGCCGGTCTGCTCCTCAATACGACGGAACTTATCCTTAATGGCGTTCGTGACGTGCGGAATCACCTGCACGGTGCCGCCCAAAAAGTCACCGCGACGTTCACGGGCGATCAGGCTCTTATAGATGGCACCAGTCGTAAAGTTGGAATCGCGGGTCAGGTTCTCGTCAATAAAGCGCTCGTAGTGACCCAGGTCCAGATCGGACTCGTAGCCGTCCTCGGTCACAAAGACCTCACCATGCTGGAACGGGCTCATGGTACCGGGGTCGACGTTCAGATACGG
>CAMQPJ010000248.1 GCA_947003675.1 uncultured Collinsella sp.
GCCCGCCGCGGCGTGCCGCAGATCGAGGTCACTTTCGACATCGACGCCAACGGCATCGTCAAGGTCTCCGCTAAGGACAAGGGCACCGGCAAGGAGCAGCAGATCACCATTTCCGGCTCCACCGCTCTGTCCGACGACGAAGTCGATCGTATGGTCAAGGACGCCGAGGCTCATGCCGAGGAGGACAAGAAGCAGAAGGAAGAGGTCGAGGTCCGCAACCAGACCGACAGCCTGTGCTACTCCACCGAGCAGACCCTCAACGAGCTGGGCGACAAGGTTTCCGCCGACGTGAAGTCCAAGGCCGAGGCCGCTATCGCCGACGCCAAGAAGGCGCTCGAGGGCTCTGACGTCGAGGCCATCAAGGCCGCCGGCGAGTCCCTGCAGTCCGTGGCCTACGAGCTGGCCCAGGTTGTCTACGCCGACGCGCAGCAGCAGACCGACGGTGCCGCCGGCGCCCAGCCTGCCGACGATGACGTCGTCGACGCCGACTACGAGGTTGTGGACGACGAGGACAAGTAATCATGTCCGCCCGTAAAGCTCGCACGGAGGCGGCCGCCGCTGGCGCCGCCCCCGTTGACTCTGAGGAGAAGGACGTGAAGATTCCCGTAGAGGCCGTCGACGATACCGAGGCCAACGAGGCCCCGGCCGCCGAGGCTGCCGAGAACCAGGTAGAGGATTCCAACAGGGAGGCGACGATGACCGAGGACGAGATGGTGGAAGCCGCTATCCGCGCCGGTGAGGAAGCCGCCGACAACGACTTTAAGCTCAAGTTCGAGCAGGCCCAAAAGGAGCTTGCCGACGTGCGCAGTGAACTCGATGCTGCGGCAGAGGCTCAGAAGGCCGCCGAGGACAAGGCGAAGGACGCCACGGAGCGCACTGCCCGTCTGCAGGCCGACTGGGAGAACTTCCGTCGCCGCACCGCCAACGAGCGCATTGCCGAGCGCGAGCGCGCGACCGAGAAGCTCGTCACCGCGCTGTTGCCGGTGATCGACGATATCGAGCGCGCGATCGACCATGCCCGCAGCCAAGAGCTTTCCGACGACTTTAAGCAGTTCGTCGATGGCGTTGACGCGGTACATGCCAAGCTGCTCGACGTGTTTGCGCATGAGGGCGTTGAGCCCATCGACCCCAAGGGCGAGGCGTTCGATCCGCTCGAGCACCAGGCCGTGGGGCGTGTCGAGGACGCATCGCAGTACGACGAGACCGTCAACGACGTGTACCAGAAGGGCTACCGCATGGCGGATCGCATCCTGCGTTCCGCGATGGTGACGGTGACCTACGGTGGCGAGAAGCGCCCCGCACCGGAGCCCGAAGCGGCGCCCGAGGATGCCGCGGCCGATACGGCCGAGAGCACCGAGGAGTAATTGAGAAGGGCCCCGGGGCAACACCCGGGGCCCTTTCTGGCCTAGTGCCATATGAAAGCATGAGCCGTCGTCAGCAGTGACGGCGGACGTAACAGGAGAGGAGCTACGATGGCTGCAGGCAAAACCTTCTATGACATCCTGGGCGTATCCAAGAGCGCCTCCGACAAAGAGATCAAGAGCGCGTTTCGCAAGCTCGCGCAAAAATATCACCCCGATGCCGGCGGCGACGAGGCCAAGTTTAAGGAGATTAGCGAGGCCTACGAGACGCTTTCGGACGAGAAGAAGCGCAAAGAGTACGACCAGATGCTCATGTTCGGCGGTATGCCGGGCGCGGGCGGCGCGTATGGCGGCGGCTACGGTGCCGGCGCGGGTGCCAGCGGCTGGGGCGACATCTTCGACAGCATCTTTAGCGGCAACGGCGCCTGGGGCAGTGATTGGGGCTCGGGCTTTGCCGGGGCTGCGGGCGCTGCCGGTGCCGGCGCTGGCCGCAGCCGTGCTCGCAAGGGCGGCGACCTGTCGCTGACTGTCGACGTAACGGCCGAGGACGCGTTTCGCGGCGTGACGCACAAGGTTACCTACCGCATTCCCTCGACGGGCGAGCAGCAGACCATTACGGTCTCGGTGCCTGCGGGTGCGGTCGACGGAGGCAAGCTGCGTTACAAACGTCGCGGCGAGTACGGCGTTGCCGGAGGCGAGCGCGGCGACCTGGTCGTGACCACGCATGTGGAGGAGCACCCGCTGTTTAAGCGCAAGGGTGCCGATGTGACCATGGAGGTGCCGATCTCGGTCTACGAGGCGGCGCTCGGCTGCACGGTGGATGTGCCCACGCCCGGCGGTGCGACGGTTCGTCTGAAGGTGCCCGCTGGCACCCAGACGGGCAAGAAGTTCCGCTTTAAGGAAATGGGCGCGCCCGACGTTAAGCATCGCGGCCGCACCGGTGCGCTGCTCGTCGAAATCAAGGTACAGGTCCCCACGAACCTGTCCGATGACGAGCGCGATGCTATGACCAAGCTGCGCGAGGCCGACACGCGCGATTATCGCGAGAAGGTCAACCGTTACAAGGCGACGTACTAGGGCGGTCGTGGCGCACACCCGCGCCCGCGGGCTTATGATGGACGATAACGAGACGGAAAGGGGTCAGGTAGCATGGCCGAGGACAATAGGAATAAACCGCTGTACATGATCAGCGTGGCGGCCGAGTTGACCGGCATGCATCCGCAGACTCTGCGCGTCTACGAGTCCAAGGGCCTGGTGAACCCCCAGCGCTCGGGCGGCAACACGCGTCTGTATTCGCGTGCCGATATCGAGCGCCTGGAGCTCATCAACCAGCTGACCGACGAGGGCATCAACCTTGCCGGCGTGGTGCGCATCCTCGATATGAAGGAGCGTGCCGAGGAGCGCGAGCGCGAGAACGAGAAGCTCCGCGC
>CAMQPJ010000249.1 GCA_947003675.1 uncultured Collinsella sp.
TGTTGCGGCCCGAGACCTGACCATAGTCGGGATCGCTGCGCACGGCAAAGTACACGTCGCCGTTATCGGCGGCGTAGGCGTGGCCCTGCTCGATGAGCGTCTTGATCATGGCGATCATGGGGCCGATCTCCTTGGTGGCGCGAGGACGCACATCGGGATCGAGCACGTTGGCGGCGCGCATGACGCCGATGAACTTGTCGGAGAACTCCGTCGCGACCTCGGCGGCGGTACGGCCCTGCTCGTTGGCGCGCTTGATGATCTTGTCATCGACATCGGTGAGGTTCTGGGCAAACGTGACCTCGTAGCCGCTCGCGATGAGCCAGCGACGAATCACGTCAAAGCTGATGAACGTGCGGGCATTGCCGATGTGGATGTTGTCGTAGACCGTGGGGCCGCACACGTACATGCGGACCTTGCCGGACTCGATGGGCTGGAACTCTTCCTTTTTATGGGTAGCGCTGTTATAGATACGCATTCGTTACTCCTTAACGGTTTTCTGTAGCAGGCAGACGGCCCAGGCGCCGATTCCCTCGCCCTGGCCTTCCCAACCGAGCTTTTCGGTCGTAGTGGCGGCGACGCCCACGTTTTCGACGTCAACGCCCAGGGCATGGGCAAGGTTGGCGCGCATGGCATCGCGGTGCGGGGTGATCTTGGGTTGCTGACAGGCAATGGTGCAATCGGCATCGACAAACTCGAAGCCCAGCTCGCGCGCATAGCCCATCACGCGAGCGAGCAGCACCATCGAATCGGCACCCTCATAGGCGGGGTCGGTATCGGGGAATAGCTTGCCGATGTCTCCCCCGCGGCAGGCGCCCAGAATGGCGTCGGCCAAGGCGTGCGCGAGCACATCGGCATCCGAGTGGCCCAGCAGGCCACGCTCGTAGGGAATATCGACACCGCCGATGATACATCGACGCCCCTCCACCAGACGGTGAACGTCGTAGCCATGGCCAATGCGCAGGTTACTGAACATGGGGAAGGTCCTCTCCCTCGGCCATGCGGCCAAGCAGAATCGCGGTTACGGGACGCAAGTCCTCGGGCACCGTCACCTTAAGGTTGTCGCGCGGGCTCTGGACGCAGCGGACGCGTCCGCCCATGCGCTCGACCAACGACGAATCATCGGTACCGATAAAGCCCTCGGCAATAGCAGCGGCGTGAGCGCGCTTCATAGCATCGACGCTAAAGATCTGCGGCGTCTGCGCGGCCCAATAGAGCTCGCGCGGCGGCGTCTCGACGATGTTGTCGCCATCGACGATCTTGAGCGTGTCGATCGCGGGCTGACCGCACACGACACCGTCGAGCGAGCGGTCGCTCACGAGCACGTCGATAGCGTGGTCGATGGCCTCGGTCGTAATGAGCGGACGAGCGCCATCGTGAATGGCGACGTATTCAAAGCCCGCCGGAACCGCATGCACGCCGGCACGGGTGGAATCCTGACGGGTATCGCCGGCATCGGCAAAGCTGATGGGCGTGTCATAGTCAAACGGGTCGATGGCCAGGCGGCGCATCTCGGCACGGCGCTCGGCAGGACACACCACCACAATGTGGCCGACCTTGTCGCTACGATCGAACGCGCGGATGGACCAGCTCATGAGCGGACGGCCCGCCACGTTAACGAGCTGCTTGCCGCCGGGATTTCCAAAGCGCTGGCCGCTGCCGCCGGCAACGACCACGGCGCATACGGGCGCCATTATGCGTTCCCCTGTTTGGTACCCTTCATGCGGTACAGGGAGTCCGCAAGAATGGCAGGGTTGTTGACGCCAAAGTCGCCCAGGCGCTCCGGGTCCTCGCTAATGTCATCCATGAGCTCCTGCAGCGAGCCATACTCGTCGACGATCTTCTCGGCCACGCCGTCGCGCACGACGGACACACGCGAAAGCGTGCGCAGGCCCAGCGGCGTCATGACGGAGTCCTCGTCCAAGTCGTCGTAACCCAGAACTGCCGCCACGTGCTGCGGGTCGGACAGGTCCTTAGGCGTCATACGGGCAAGCTCAGCGCGAATCTTCTCGGCGTTGGCCTCAGAGGAATCGCTTGCGTAGTCGCGGATCATCAAGTCGTATTCGGTATCCATGCTGGAGCCCGCGAGCTGCTCGAGCTGCATCTGCACGAGCTTGCCCTGGTTACCCAGCTTGACAATGCAATCCTTAAGCTCGGTCTTTGCCTGCTGCATAATCTCGAAGCTCGAGAAAATACCGGTAATGTCGGCGAGCGTAACGTAGTCGTCGAGCTCAAGGGCTGTCAGGCGCAGCAAGGAGCGATCGAGCGACTGACGGGTAGTCTGGAGCGTGGCGACGAGCTGGTTGACCGAGCTCATGATGGTAGTGACGGGCTGGATCTCGTAACTCTTGCCGTGGACGTACACGTTGACGACGGCGCGACGGGCCGAAACCGAGATCACGATGGCATCGGTGAGCACCGACATGCGAGCGGCAGTACGGTGACGCATGCCCGTCTCACTCGTGGCAAGCGAGGGATCGGGATTGAGGTGGAAGTTGGCGCGCAGGATCTGGGTGAGGTCGCCATCGATAACGATGGCGCCGTCCATCTTGGAAAGCTCGAACAGGCGGTTCGAGGTAAACGAAATGTTGAGCGGGAAGCCGTCGTTACCGGCAGCGAGCACGTTTTCGGTGTCGCCGACGCAGATAAGGGCGCCCAAGTGACCAGCAATGATCATGTCGAGGGCGGTGCGGATCGGCTGGCCGGGGGCAGTCAGGCGAATGGCCTGTTCCATACGCTTTTGCAGCTCGTTCTTATCCAAGGCATCGCTCCCATCGTATACGCTCCATAAACG
>CAMQPJ010000250.1 GCA_947003675.1 uncultured Collinsella sp.
CTGATTTTTGTGCTGCTGCTGGGTACCTCCAACCTGGTTCCCGTCGTGCACGCCGCGCTCGCGCCGTCTGCGAGCCACGTGCAGGTGTATTGCGGCGAGAACCCCGGTACGCTTACGTTTTCGTGGATCAACACGCCGGGTGTTTGGATCTTCCTGGCCGCGTTTATCGGCGGTGCGATTCAGGGCGCTTCGCCGCGTCTGATAGGCGAGGTGCTGGCCGCGACTGTCAAGCAGATGATGCCGACGGTAATCACGATGCTTTCGGTGCTGGGCTGCGCCAAGGTGATGGGCTATGCGGGCATGATCTCGTCGATCAGTGCGTTTTGCATTGCCGTCGCCGGTGGGCTGTACCCGATCCTGGCTCCGTGGATCGGTGCCGTCGGTGCGTTCGTGACCGGTTCGGGCACGTCCTCGGGCATGCTGTTTGGTCCCATCCAGAGCCAGGCGGCTACGGCGCTGGGCGTGAGTGACTACTGGATGGTCGCGCTGAACGCCCTGGGCGTCGCCGCCGGTAAGATGATCTCGCCACAGACCCTCGCCATCGGTCTTGCCGCCGTTCACGTGCGCGGTAAGGATGCCGAGCTCCTGGGCGCAGTGCTGCCCTACGCCGCCGGCATGCTGGTCCTCATGAGCGCCATCGCCATGCTCGGCCAAGGCTTGCCGCTGTAGTCGGCACTTGGGGACATTACTTATGTGCCGGCACTTTAGGAACGTCCCTAAGTGCCGGCATCTGGGGACACTCCTTGGCTGTTGCCTGTTCAAGAGTGTCCCCAACGACTAGTGGTTTAAGAACGTCCCAAATGACTAGGCCGCTTGCGTGCGATTTTTGACCGTTGAGCGGGCGCTTCGCCGTTGCCGCAAAAACGTTTTTGCATATCGGGTACAACGGGCTTTACGTGAGTAAAGTGCGCGCCGCGTCCACGTGTCGCGTTTTTAAAGGAGGCCCCATGCCTGGTGTTACCCCTGCAGAAGTTCTGTCCAACTTTGGCATTACGTTGGTCGAAGATCCTGCCGAGAAACAGCCCCGCCTGCTGGTTGACCTGCCGGCAGCCGAGCTCGTCGAGCATGCCATCCGCCGCAACGAAGGCCGCATGGCCTCCAACGGCGCACTGGTGATCGAGACGGGGGAGCGTACTGGACGTTCGCCCAACGACCGCTTTATCGTCGACACGCCCGATGTGCACGACAAGATTGCCTGGGGTGCCGTCAACCGCCCGCTGTCCGTCGAAAGCTACGAGACTATCAAGGCCGGCATCGTTGACTATCTCAACGAGCGCGACGTGTTCGTCACTCGCGGTATGGCCGGCGCCGACCGCAACCATACGCGTCGCCTGCTCGTCGCCTGCGAGCGTGCCAGCCAGGCGCTCTTCATTAAGCAGATGCTCGCCCGCCCGCTCGCCCGCGAAATCGCGCGCACCGGCGAGCCGGACTTCTGCGTCCTTGCCGCGCCAGGTTACCAGTGTGACCCCGCCATCAAGGGCCTCAACTCCAGCGCCGCGGTGGTCATCAACTTCCAGGAGCGCGTGATTCTGGTCGCGGGCACCGGCTACTCCGGTGAGATCAAAAAGTCCATCTTCAGTGTCATGAATTACTTGCTGCCCGTCGAGGACGACGTGCTGCCCATGCATTGCTCCGCCAGCATGGACCCCGTCACGCATGAGACCGCGGTGTTCTTTGGCCTGTCCGGCACCGGCAAGACCACGCTTTCGGCCAATCCCACGCGCCTGCTGATTGGCGACGACGAGCACGGCTGGTCCGATATGGGCATCTTTAACGTCGAGGGCGGCTGCTACGCCAAGTGTGAGGGCCTGGACGCGTTCCACGAGCCCGAGATCTTCAACGCCGTTCGCTTTGGCGCCATCTGTGAAAACGTGGTACTCGATGAGAATCGCAAGCCCAACTACGACGACGTCTCGATCACGCACAACACGCGCGTGGCCTACCCCGTGGAGCACATTCCCAACGCGTGGACCAAGGGCATGGGCACCACTCCGAGCGTCGTGCTCTTCCTGACCTGCGACGCCTTTGGCGTGCTGCCGCCTATCTCGCGTCTGACGGCCGACGCCGCCATGTACCACTTTGTGACGGGCTTTACGGCCAAGATCCCCGGCACCGAGGTTGGCGTCACCGAACCCACGCCCACGTTCTCCTCGCTGTTCGGCGAGCCGTTTATGCCGCTCGACCCCATGGTCTACGCCAAGATGCTCGGTGAGCGCATCGCCGACGGCCGCACGCGCGTCTACCTGGTCAACACCGGCTGGATCGGCGGCGGTTACGGCGTGGGCCATCGCATTGAGCTGGCTTACACGCGCTCCCTGGTCGCCCGCGCCCTCGACGGTACCATCGAGGAGAGCGAGTTCGTGCACGACGACATCTTTAACGTCGACATTCCCACCACGTGCCACGGCGTGCCCGACGGCATCCTGGTGCCGCGCCAGTACTGGCAGAGCACCGCGCGCTACGACGAGGCCGCGCACAACCTGGCCGTGATGTTCGAGGAGAACTTCGAGAAGAAGTACTCGCACCTGCCTGAGTCCGTCAAGGCCGCCGGTCCGCACGCCCAAGTGCCCGCCGAGGCTCGTCACCGCGGCCGCGGCCTGCTGGGACTCCGCCACTAGCGTCGCCTCGAGTCCATATCCACCACAAAGGGGACAGGCACCTTTGTGGTGGTTTTGCCTGCATGCCGCAGTAAGTAGGGTTACAATACGTCTGACATATCGTCCCCTTCTCCGGATGGGGGCAGCGTAAGCGCTCTTGTGGCGGCACCGTAGGACTTTGAAGGTGGCCG
>CAMQPJ010000251.1 GCA_947003675.1 uncultured Collinsella sp.
AACCCGTCGTGCTCGTGCAGGTCGTGGATGGAGAGTGCGGGGTCGATCTGCATGATGCCGCGCTTGGCCCAGCCGCGCAAATCATCGCCGGTTGTCGCGATGGGGTCGCAGTGCAGCGTGATGTCAATGCCCATCTGGCGCTTGATGTCGTGCTCGATGGTGTCCAGGATCTCGTGATGTTCAAACGCGTCGCCCTCGCCGGGCATCTCCCCGTGGGCGCTGGCAAACTGACGGCCGGGGCCGTAGTCGTGCACCATCAGGTCGTGTGTGCCCAAGACCTGCGGATAGGACATGATCTTGTCGCGGATTGCCTGGACGAGCTTGGGGTCGGGCGCTTGCCCCAGCAACGGGCTGATGGCGTCGCGCACCAGGCCCATGCCACTGATGCAGATGAAGACGCCCACGCCCAGGCCCGCCCAGCCATCGAGGTCAAAGCCGGTCGTTTGCGAAATAAGCGCCGCCGCTAAGACCGAGCCCGAGGTGATGACGTCATTCTTGGAGTCCTGCGCCGTGGCGATGAGCGTCTCCGAGTCGATGCGGTCGCCCAGCGTGCGGTTGAACGCCGCCATCCAGAGCTTAACGATCATGGACGTAGCCAGTGCCGCAAGGGAAACGAGCGTGTAGGCGGTGGGGGAGGGCTTGATGATCTTGGTGACCGACTCCAGGATCAGGTTGATGCCGACGGCGCAAACGAGGACGGCGACAACCAAGCCGGCGAGGTACTCGTAGCGGCCGTGACCGTAGGGGTGGCCTTCGTCGGCCGGGCGGCTGGCAAGGCGGAACCCGAGCAGGCTCACGATGTTGCTCGAGGCGTCGGAGAGGTTGTTGAAGGCGTCGGCGATGAGCGAGACAGAGCCCGCGAGCAGACCCGCGATGCCCTTGGCCAGACACAGGGTGATGTTGAGGCCGATGCAGATGAGGCTTGCGGCAAAACCCGCGTTGGTGCGACAAGTTGTATCGACCGGCTCGCTTTCGCTGCCGGGAACAAGCGTATGTACCAGCCGATTTACAAATAGCATAACGATCGTCCTCACAATCATGTTTAAGGGGATAGTGTAGCTCGCACGGGGGCGCCGTGCGCCGGTGCTCAGAAAATGCAGCAATAGTCTGCCGGTGCTAACGAGCGCGAGGCGGAGGGGGACGACTGCCCGCGCGCCTTCCCGTCCGACCGGGTGCTCCATTTTGGGCCACATGGGTATGGGCATGTGCCTGCCTGCTCGACATACTTAATGTCGACAGCCCCTGTGCAAAGGAGAACGTATCCATGGACGAGATGTTTGCCATTAAATGCCAAAACTGCGGCGGCCCTATGTACTCACACCAGGCTAAACGCAGCTTTGAGTGCGCCTATTGCGGCACGGTCGTTCCGTGGCAGGCCGATGCGGGGGAGCCCAAGAGCGCCCTGGGCATTCGTCATACGCCGTTGACGGTGGTGGATGGGCTACTTAAGCTCACCCATGTGTCGCAGCTCGAGCGCCCGGAGGACCCCGACTGGTATTTCTTCAATGCGTACTGGCGCAATCAGTCGGTTCTGGAGCATCTGCTGTGGGAGGACCGTGGCACGGCGCAGGAGTTCCAAGAGGCTACGCATGTGAGCATTCCCTGCCCCTTCTGCGGTGCGTTCTTTGAGGGCGAGTCCACCCAGCGCGTGTTTGAGTGCCCGTCCTGCGGCAATAAGATCGGCGTTGCCGACCTGCTCAAGCCCGGTACCTTTAGCAAACGCCTGACCATGGGCGTTGGTGCGGAGTATGTGCCCGAGCAGGGCATTCCCTGCGAGATCACTCCGCAGCAGGCGCGTGCCAACGCACTGCAGCTGGTGCGCCAGTACCCCGATGCCTTTGCGGGGCACGACGTGGAAGACGCGATTCAAAATGACATGATGCTCTTCTATTTCCCCATGGCGCTGGCGGATTTGCGCATGATGGCGTCCTTCCCGGGCAAGGGGCTGAGCAAGGAGACCTTGGTGTACTACGAGGTGCTCGACTGGGCGTATCCGCGGGCAAACTACCTAGACGTTCGCCTTATGGGCATTTTGGAGCCGTGGGACTTTGGCAAGGTGGGGCCGTTCGATCCTGCCATGCAGGAGGGCGACTTCCGCGTCGTTTCCGTCGATGCGTCCACCAAGGACCAGGTGGTCATTGATAAGCTGGCGCTCGACGTTGCCGGCAACGATGCCGAGGCGGTGCTGGGGCTCAATAAAAAGAGCATCCGCGCCTGGGCGCGCAAGGCCCGCAAGCACAAGGACGGCCTGGTGATGGTACCGGTCTACTTTGTCGATCGTCCTGCGACTGACAGCCGCGATGGCGAGCAGGTGCGCATTGCCGTAAACGGCCAGACGGGTCGCGCGGCGGCGGTAGTGTTTAGCGACAAGCGCGAGACGCATGTGGTGGCACCGCTCAATCCGAGTGTGGTGCTGTCGAGCGAAAGCACCGTGCACGCCACGCCCATCGAGGTCAAATACGTTAAATCGCCCTTCCTGTACCAGATCGTGCGCCGTGGAGGTGGCGAGCAGCCGCATCAGGTTGCAGCGGTTGCCGAGGGTTCTTACCGAGAGGAAAAGCCCAAGCGCAAGGGCCTGTTCGGCGCGATCTTTGGGAAGTAGGGGGGGGCGGTACGGGACAGTGCGCAGTAGTGAGAGCTGTCTGTCGTAGTAGATCTAAATAAACGGTGGGACGGCTGCAAAAGAGCCGCCCCACCGGGTAGAATCAGGTTGTGTCGCGGAACCCGCTCCTCAGCTAGTCACACTTCGGAAGCGCGGGCAACGCAGGTATTATCGTCTA
>CAMQPJ010000252.1 GCA_947003675.1 uncultured Collinsella sp.
TGGCGTAGCCGCCGCGCACGAGCTCCATGGTCTTGCGAATGCCCTCGCGCAGATGGCCAGTACGCTGAGTAAAGTAGCCGATGAGTTTGGTCGCGACCTCGGAATCCGAGTTGGAGAGGAACGGTACGCCCAGCTCGATCAGCTGGCGACGCAGCTCGTCGGTGTTGACGAGGGTGCCGTTGTGCGCGAGCGCGATAATGACGCTATTGATGGTAGAGAGGTGCGGCTGAGAGGCTTCCCAGCTCTTGGCGCCGGCGGTGCCGTAGCGCACATGACCCACGGCCAGCTGACCGGAGAGCGTCGACAAGTCGGCATTGGAGAACACGCGGTCGAGCAGGCCCAGATCCTTGCGGACCATAACCGTACCGCCGTCACCAACGGCGATTCCCGCCGATTCTTGGCCGCGATGCTGCAGTGCACGCAGGCCAAAGTACGTCAGTCGAGCCACGTCGCGATCGGGCGCCCAGACACCAAAAACGCCGCATTCCTCATGCAGCTGGTCAGAGTCCGGATCATACGTCGACATGGCGTTCACCTGTCCCGCGGCACGCTCGGCCGCGCGGATGGTTTCTTGAGACATGGCATCCCCTCAGAGCCTCGTATTTTGGCGTTACCCGCCTTATTATACGCACGGCGCGACGCGCTCCCCAGCGCATGAGCAGCGCTTTTTAAAAGCCCACCGAGCTAATAATCAGTTTTGTTGCCAAACATTTATTTGGCTTCACGACGTGGGTGGCAGTGCCACGCCGACCTTCACTACGCCACGCTTCGCCCGCCGTTAGGACTTACATTGTTGCAATTGGGACGTTCGTCCTGTCTTTTGGCAGGTCGGCGGCGTATCCTTATAACCTACAACAAAGCGAGAAAGGTTCTGTATGGATCGAAACGAACTCGACCCCAGCGTCCCCAGCGCCACGGAGGTCAAGAAGATCCCCCTCGTCATTAAGGTGTACGCCGTCCTGTGCATCCTGTCCGGCGTGAGCACGCTCCCGTCGGTCGCCGCCTTTATGTGGCAGGTCATCACCGCGCTCATCAACGGCAACGCCGCCGAAAAGCTCGGCGACAACACGCTCGTCGCGGTTGGACTCATCGTCGCCGGCATCATGCTCTCTGCGGCAAGTGCCGTCATCCTGATCATCTTTGGCCTGGACCTTATCAAAAACCAGCGCCGCAATGCCGCCCGTCTGTCCTATATCCTTATCGCGTTTACCGTCGTCGAGCTTTTGGTTGACGTGATGCTCCAGGGCATCGGGCCCTTCTTGCTGCGCCCTGCCATCCAGCTCGGCATCCTCGTCGCGCTTTCGGCCACCGTCGACCCCACACTGCGCCAGGAGCGCGAGCTGCAGCGCCGCCTGCAGGAGATGCTCGACCGCGACGCCGCCGCCGAGGGCATGCTCGGGCGCGATGAAACCGGCGAGGGCTACATCAAGCTCAACTACTTCAACCTGTTCTGGGTATTCTTCGTCTGCAGCGTGTTAGGTCTCATTCTCGAGGAAGTCTGGCATATGGTCGTCGTCGATCCCGGCGTCTATCAGGACCGTGCCGGTATGCTATTTGGCCCCTTTAGCCCCATCTACGGATTTGGCGCGGTGCTCATGACCATGGCGCTCAACCGCTTCTATAAAAAGAATCCTCTGATCATTTTCCTGGTAAGTGCCCTGATCGGCGGCGCTTTCGAGGTGTTTGTAGGCTGGTTTATGCAGACCTCATTTGGCGTGGTGTCGTGGAGCTATTCACACATTAGGCTATTCGGCATGCCCGATCCCATCGCGGTATTGACCGGGGGACGCACATGCACGCCGTTTGCCTGCATGTGGGGCCTGGGTGGCCTCATCTGGATCAAGGTCTTGCTGCCGCGCCTGCTTAAGCTCATCAATATGATTCCATGGAAACGCCGCTACTCTGCTACCGTCATCCTGACCGCCGTCATGTTGATCGACGGCGTCATGACGTTGCAATCGCTCGACTATTGGTATCAGCGCGTCAACGGAACCGTTCGAAATATTCCCGTCGCACAGTTCTATGACAAGCATTTCGATAACGAATATATGGAGAACCGTTTTCAGAGTATGACCATGAGCCCCAAGGACGCCACACGCGTGTAGCAAACGCCAGAGCAAAATAGCTCCAACACATCAAAGCCCGCTGGCAGATCTACATGAACTGCCGGCGGGCTTTCGCTATAGACAGACTCGGATTGCCGACGAGGCCTTACGCCTCGCGCTCGACCTCGCTCACGCACTCGTTCTTGATGGTGCCGACGAGCGACTGCAGCGCATCGACCACATGCGGGCGAATGTCCCCGCCAATGAGCACGAGCATGATGTCGTCACCTACGGCAAGCTCGCCGCTTGCCAGCCACACGCGCACATAGCCGATACCCGGCATCGCGCGCGTGGCCTCGATAGCAGCCTGCACTTTCTGAGCATCGAAGCCGAACACCATGCCGCCCACCCTGCGCCCGGGAGCTACGCCATCGGTTTCGATCCCGCGGACCTCGGACTTGGGCGTCGCGCGCACCACACCGTTATGTGTCAGATACATACCGCACGCAGGTGCCGACGAATCGGCCTTGGCCTCGCGCAGCCAAGCATCAACCGAAGGCATCGTTTTGCCATTCTCAAGCATCATTTCTCCCTTACCGTCATCGAGTAGCCAATTTGGAACGGGGCTTTTTTAGCTACTCTCGAACAACTTATTCCTCGACCGGCGTGAGCACCATGACGGCACGCGTGTTGCTCAGCGATAACGAACGACAGGTCACAAG
>CAMQPJ010000253.1 GCA_947003675.1 uncultured Collinsella sp.
GCGAGTGGATCGACTTTATGAACCTGGGTGTCGACAAGGGCGCCGGCGTCGCGCATCTGTGCGAGCACCTGGGCATCGATATTGCCGACGCCGCCGCCGTGGGCGATACCTACAACGACATCCCCATGCTCGAACGCGTCGGTCACAGCTTTATCGTGGACAATGCCGAGGAGCATATGAACGCGCATGCTAAGTGGCGCATTCCGAGTAACAACGACGGGGGCGTACTGACGCTCATCGACGCCATCTTGGCGGCTCGGTAGCCGTCCCATCGGGCCTGGCCGGGCGGCACGGGATAACTTTTCGCTCGGTCAGGTCCTGCGCAAGACGAAAGCCACATTAAGTGGCTTTCTTTGCGTGTGGAATCTACGAAAAGTTATCCCGTGCCGCCCGGCCAGGCCCTAGGTTTACTTACCTGCCGCCTAGATGGCGTCTTGGCGTCTAGATACTTTGGCTGAATAATTTGGAATGAAGGGGGCTCCTTGTTGGCAAGGAGCCCCCTTCTGCTTTTGGTTACTTTGGGGTTGTTGGTGCGTCTTTATTTTGCGTCGGCCCAGGTTATGCCGGTGCTGGCTTCGGCGATCAACGGTACGCGGAGGTCTACTACGTGCTCCATGACGTCGCGGACCATGGCGGTCAGGCGCTCGACTTCGTCGACGGGGCACTCAAAGTCCAGTTCGTCGTGTACCTGCAGAATCATGTGGGCGGCAAAGCCCTCTTCTTCCAGGCGGCGGCTTACGCGGGCCATGGCGATCTTGATGATGTCGGCGGCGGTGCCCTGCATGGGGTGGTTCATGGCCGTGCGCTCGCCAAAGCCACGGAGTTGCGGGTTTTTGGCCTTGAGCTCGGGAATATGGCGTCTGCGGCCATACATGGTCTCGGCATAGCCCGTCTGCTTGGCGCGCGCCACCACATTGTCGAGGAACGTGCGCACGCCCGGGTAGGCCTCGTAGTAGCGATCGATCATATCGCGCGCCTCGGCCATCGAGATATGCAGCGACTGCGACAAACCGTAGGCCTGCTGGCCGTACACGATGCCAAAGTTCACGGCCTTGGCGCGGCTGCGTAGGTCGGGAGTCACCTCGGACACCGGCACGCCAAACACGCGCGCTGCCGTCTCGGCGTGGAAGTCCTCGCCCTCGTTAAAGGCGCGCACCAGGTGCTCGTCACCCGAGAGATGCGCCAGCAGACGCAGCTCGATCTGCGAGTAGTCCACCGCCAAAAAGACGCTGCCCTCGCCCGCCGAGAACGCCGTCTTGACGGTACGCCCCAGCTCCGAGCGCGTCGGAATGTTCTGCAGGTTCGGGTCACTCGAGGACAGACGCCCCGTCGCGGTGATGGTCTGGTTGTACGTGGTGTGCACTCGACCGTCACCACGGCGCAACGGACCTAGCGTGTCCAGATAGGTCGACTTAATCTTGGACTTCTCACGCCAGTCCAAAATCAGGCGCACGATCTCGTGGTCGCGGGCGAGGTCGCTCAACACCTTGGCGTTGGTCGAATAATAGCCGCGCTTAGTCTTTTTGAGGCCCTTGGTCGGAAGCCCCATAACGTCAAACAGCACGTGCGACAGCTGCATGGGACTGCCAATATTAAAGGTCTCGTCACCCGCCAGGTCGCGAATGCTGCGCTCGACCTCGGCAATCTGGGTCGCCAGGCCCTCGGACAGATTGCGCAGGCGGTCGGGGTCCACGAGCATGCCCGCGCGCTCCATCTTGGCAAGTACCGGAACGAGCGGCATCTCGATGCCATCGAACACGTTGGCGGCATTCTCACGGGCCATGCACTCGCGCAACGGCGCCACGAGCGCCAGCGTCAAGGCCGCCGTGCGAGCGGCGGGCGCAGGAGCGTCCTCACCGGCACCCTCTGCGCCGCGTGCCGCAGGCAGCGACATCTGCAGGTAGGTATCGGCCAGATACGCCTCATCGAACTCGGAGCGATCGGAATCCAGCAGGTAGGCGGCGACCACGGTATCGAAGATACGCGTGGAATCGGCAGCGAGCGGATCCATGAGCTCGGGCTCCGAAGAATCGATGGGCGAAAGCTCGTGCAACAGCGCCTTCATATCTGGGCTCGCCACACGGCCCTCCATAAACAGACGCGCGAGCACGCCGGCAATCACGCCGTGAACGAAGTTGAAGCCCTCAACCTCAGCCGCCGCACCGCTGTCGCCCTCCTCGAGCGCGAACAGGCCCTTAGACGTCGCCAACCACAGTGTGCGCGTCAGTCCAAAGAGCGCACCCTCTTCCTTGTCGTCGTCCACCACGGCGGCGACCCACTCACCGGCACCAATCGCACGGGAGACCTCAGCCGCAACGGCACCAAGCGCGTCAGCGTCACCGGCGGCTGCGCGAACCATCGCAGGCATCTCAAACACACTGGAGGCAGCAGCAGCCCCACCCTCGCCGCCGATCAGCGCCAAGAAACGGTTCTGCATGGCGGTGATACCAAGCGTACCCAGCGCCGCGGAAACCTCATCGGCAGAAAACGCCGGGAAGGACGTCGCCTCAAAATCGAGCTCAACGGGTGCATCGGTGCGGATGGTCGCCACCTTGCGACTCAGCAGCGCGTCGTCGATGTGTGCTCGCAGGTTTTCGCCCATCTTGCCCTTGACCTCGTCGGCGTGTGCGATGACCTCGTCCAGGCTACCGTACTGTGCGATGAGCGTGCTCGCCTTTTTGGGGCCGATGCCCGGCACGCCGGGGATGTTATCGGACGTGTCGCCCTTCAGACCATAAAAGTCGGGCACGAGCGCCGGCGT
>CAMQPJ010000254.1 GCA_947003675.1 uncultured Collinsella sp.
CGCTCCTCAGCTAGTCACACTTCGGAAGCGCGGGCAACGCAGGTATTATCGTCTAAAGGGCCGGCTGCAACCGGCCCTTTTCTGCGGCAGCGGGGATTCGAATACCAACACGGTGTACGGCCCCACGGTACTTTGCTCTGTGACGAACGGACCCATGACGGCGCATTCTGTAATCATCATTTATGCGGTCCCTTAATCATTTGCGTTGGCTGACATTGTCTTCGTTGAAGACGTGTCCTAAAACAAACACCGTTCTATCAGCTCTTTGCCGCGCAGGGTGTCGATCCACTCCTGCGGAATTGCGTCGATACCGTAGGCCGTGCCTGCGAGCGCGCCTGCGACGGCTGCGGTGGTGTCGGTGTCGTCGCCCAGGTTGACGGCGGTAAGCACGCAATCTTCGTAGCTGCCAGTGTTGACGAAGCACCAGGCGGCTGCCTTAAGCGTGTCGCGCACGAAGCCACCTGACTTGATCTTCTGCTCAGGCACGCCTTTCAGATGGAGTGCCCACGAGGGGAGCGCGTCGTTCATCACGTCCCTCATTAGCTCGACAAATATGATGCATGCGTCGGTCGACGTTCTGTGGGCGTGCGTAATCGCGGAGACCTCGCAAATCTCGTCGTCAGTCGCGTCGACAAACGCCAGGGGCGAGATGCGCATGAGCGAACCGTTGCCGTTGTCGCGTTCGCCGGAGCCACCTTTGCCGGTGTGCAGGGCGCGAGCAGTCGTGCCGCCGTAATCGAAAACGCCGTCGATCGTATACTCGCCACGGGCAATCCAGCCTACGAACTTGTCGCGCATGTCTGCGGTGTCGATGTGCCCAAGCTCCCTAATCGAGTCGCAGGTAGCAAGCGTCATGGACGTGTCATCGCTCCAGGTGCCGGCGGGCTGCCCATGCGTGCCGTAGCCGATCATGTCGGTGCATTCGAACGCGCCACGAGGTCTGAACTCGTAGGGAACGCCCAGCGCGTCGCCGACGGCGAGCCCATAGATGCAGTCGCGCAGTGTTGTTTTCGGTCTGTCTGCCATGGGAAACACCTCTCGTACTTTGGATTGAGGATGCGCAGCTACCTGCGGCAATGTGTCCAGCCCAATTCGGAACGCAGTGAGTTCCGAATTGGGAGAGCTTGTCAGCTAATCTGACAAATGAAAAAACCCGCAACGCTATTGCTTTATACAGCAATAGGGACCTCTTTTGGGCGCCCTGCCTTTGGTGCGTCGGCGAGTCGTGCCTCGATGGAAGCTTTGGACACCATGCGCTTGGCGCCGTCCTTCCATGAATCCAACATTCCTGCATTTATCAGTTGCGATACCCGTGCTGAGCTAACACCGAGCATACGTGCGGCATCCGCTGCGGTGACGGCGGGGATGTCGCCGAGCTCGCGGCTGACGGCCACGGCGATAATCTTGCCGCCGTGTTGTGGCTGGTGTCCAAAGTCCGGCGCGGGAAGATCGACGCCGCCCATAAGGTGATCGTCGACCATACATGCGAGAAAATCGGCGGCGCTTTCGACGGCGTCGTTTAGGTCGGATCCGAACGTTCCTCCTCCGCCCAGCGAGTCACATGGCACAGCATCGACAATGCCGTCCGAATCAAAGAACTCGAATTCCCATACGTAAACCATGTAAGACCTCCTCCGATGCCGGCGATTTGAGGAACATCCTAAGAGCCCACCAAGCGCATCGAACACCTTTATTGTCTCTAGTTTAAAGCCTCGTGCGGACACGATTTGGTGCTCTGCGCACGACCGCGAAAAGGGTTTGCGGTGGCTAAAATGTGGTCATAGAGATGGTTTTATCGAACTCCATGGGGGTGGCGCGCGTGGATAACAACACGTTGCTGTTTCACGATAAGGGTGCCGGCGTTTTCAAGGGAATAAGCATCTATCCCAATCGTATCGAGGCGGTCGTGAAGAACGACTTCTTCGGTACCCATACCAAGATCGTCTACCTCAAGGACATTACGGGTGTCAACGGGGTCAAGGGTAAGCGCGTGTTCCTCCGTAATAGGTTGCTGACCGCCTGTTCCTACAGGCTGAGCAGTCACTCCCAGGCTCAGGAATTTGTGAACGTGCTCAATATGGTGATGTGACCGGGCGCTTTCGAACGCAAAAAACCGGGATGCAGGGAGTCGCACCTTGCATCCCGGCTGAGCTAAAACGGCGCCGCTACATGCCGTTGGAGCTTTAGCGCTTAATCTCGATATCCTCGAGCTTGACGTCCATGGCCTCGGTCTTGGCCTTGGCGATGTCGTCGGCAAATTCCAGAGACTCCATCATGGTCTCGACGGCGTCCTTGTGCTCCTCGACGTTGTCGATGCTCACGTAAACGCTGCCGCCGCCTGCTTCGGTGAAGTACTCAGTCGTCACGCCGCCCGAGTGTGTATAGGAAGCGTTGCGCCAAGTCTTGCCGTTGTACTTGACGGGGTCATTCTCGGTCCACTCAAAGTTGGCCTTCCATTTGGCCTCGTAGTCGAACAGCTCGTCGGCGTTCTTGTCGGAGTCGAAGACAGGGATGAAGCGATCGCTGGCGTGCTCGCTCTCGGTGAACTTAAACTGGGCCTTGTCGGCGGTGTCGCCTGCGACGTCGGTGATCTCGACGCCCTCGGGGACCTCGACCTTAAACCAAATGAAGTCGGTCCTCATATCCACGGCTGGCTTTTCTGCTCCGCCGCCACCGCCACTGCCGGTAGCGCCACCGCTTCCGCCACAACCCACCAGGGCAACCGCGGCAAAGAGACTGATGCAGAGGGTGAGAA
>CAMQPJ010000255.1 GCA_947003675.1 uncultured Collinsella sp.
CGATGGGCCTGGCGGCGCTGTGCATCGCGCTGCCGCCGTATCCCTTCGAGCCCATTCAGATGACGCTCATCAACTTCTTCTGCATCGGCGCGCCGGGCTTTGTGCTGGGCCTGGAGCCTAACAACGCCCGCGTGAAGGGGTCGTTCTTGACCAACGTGCTTAAGCGTGCGCTGCCGGCGTCGATTGCGGTCATTTTGGCCGCGGCGCTCGATATCTTTGTGGCGCGCGTATTTGGCTTTAGCCAGCTTACGCTTTCGACCATGTGCCTGCTCACGTCGTGCGCGGCGAGTGTCAGCCTGATCTGGCGCATCTCGCAGCCGCTCACGCCCTTGCGCGTGGTGCTTTTCGTCTTTGTCGTCGCCGGCATCCTGACGGGCGTTATCGGGTTCCCGGGGCTGCTGTCGATTGCCAACCTGTCGATGGGCCAGATGGTCATTTTGGCGGTTATCGTCGTCTTTACCTGCGCGGTGTTCTTTAAGCTTGCCACGATGATGGACTCGCTTAAGCCCCGTCGCCGTCATGCGGCCACCGGCTTTGGCCGTGGCGTGCGCGTTCGCTTGGGTCGTGGCGGCGGCAAGGTGAGCTCGACGGGATCGACCGCCGAGCGTTTTGCCAAGCGCGTTGCCGCCGATATGGCGCAGCGCCGTGAGAGCCGCACTGCTCGCGAGGCCGAGGCACACGCACTCGAGGGCGTGGCCCAGACCCAGCCCAAGAAAAAGAAGAGCGCCGGCGCCAAGCGCTCCCGCGTGACCAAATTGGCCCAGGGCATCAAAGTCTCGATGCCCAAGAAGAAAAAGTAGTTCGCGGCCTTCAGGGATGTCCTGCGATGTTGAATTGGTGCCTTGCGCTTGCGGGGCCGTGTCGATGTTATGCTCTAACCTCAATTGTTTGAATTGCTTCGGAAAGAGGATGCCGTGATCTGCCCGCATTGCCTAAAGACCATCGAGGACGGCGCCTCGTTCTGCCCCTATTGCAACGCATACGTTGGTCCGGGCGATGGCCCCGAGCATACCGAGTTCGTGTTCTGCGACGGCTGCGGCGCCCGTCTGTCCCCGCATGACCGTACCTGTCCCAAGTGCGGTCGCCCCGCGCCTGGCATCCTTTCCGAGGACGCGGCCGCATCCGACCTGGCCGCAGGGCGTACGGCCGGCTTTCCGCGCCTGACGCAGGAACAGATCGATACCGAGGTGCCCCATGCGCCGGCATCTGCCGCCGCGGTGCTCTCCGACGCAGCCGACCCCAACGAGACCTGCGTGCTGCCTGCCTTCGATAAGGACTTTGGCATCCCCAAGGTCGATATCCCCACGCCGGTGTCCCTGCGCGATGATGCCCAGCCCAAAAAGCAAAAGCCCAAGCGCAAGGTCCACCCCGACGAGGACGCCTATCACAAGCACAAGCGCCATATCCCCAAACCGCTCATCGTCATCGCGGTGCTCGCCGCCTTGTGCGGTGGTGCGTATTGGTTTGTGACTGCCGATCCCATGGGCGTCATGCCCGGCTTCTACGACCAGTTTGGCCAGGCCGCCAAGACCACCTTCCCGTCGCGCCAAAAGGGCGAGGCCACCGAGAAAGAGCCCAAGCAAGAGGATGCGTCCGAGGTCGTTCAGGAGGAGACCGTCTTAACCGACGACCAGCTCTACACCAGGCTCGACGGCCTGTATCAGACCATCGTGTCGTACAGCGACGATGATCAGATCGGCGAGGTCATCGATTCGTTTAATAACGGCTATCTGCGTACGCCGCTCTCCACCCGTCAGGAGCTGTCGCAGAGCGCCTATGCCCTGCGCGATCAGATTAAAAAGACCCAGGATGAGCTCAACAACCTCAAGGTTCAGGACGACACGGTCTATGCGGAGGACATCGATCATCTAAAGCAGCTTGCCCAGTGGATGTACGAGCGTGTCGACGTGATCTGCCAGAGCTGGGATATCTCGCTGTCCATTCCCGACGGCGAGTCGCTGAGCGCCCGTCAGAGCGAGATCCTGGCGCCCATCGCACAAGGCGGCAACAGCGCGCTTAACCAGTACGACGCCAACGTGAGCGCATGGAGGCCGCAGCAGCGTTCGTAATTAGTTGCCCTCCGGCTGCATAACCTGCGTGCGCAATTGATGTAAGCCCGTGCTTATTGCTACAATTCGTACAAATATGCTTTAAACGCACGAGGAAGGAACCACATGTTTGGTTTTAAGAAAGAGCTCTATACGCCCGAGTACCAGCTCGTCGGTGACGAGTGCGCGGTGATCGAGACGTCGAAGGGCACCATCAAGGTCAAGTTTGACGGTGAGGGCGCCCCCATCCATGTGGCGAACTTCTGCGAGCTTTCCACGATGGGCTTCTATGACGGCCTTAAGTTCCATCGCTATGTGCCCGGCTTTGTGATCCAGGGCGGCGACCCCAATACCCGCGATATGTCCGGCGCCGACGTCGCTGCCGGCCTTGAGGGCCCCGACGGCATGCCCGGCACCGGCGGCCCCGGCTACTGCATCAAGGGCGAGTTCGCCACCAATCCGCGTAACAGCCATGTTGACGGCGCGCTTGCCATGGCCCGCTCCATGGATCCCGATTCCGCGGGCTCGCAGTTCTACTTCTGCCTGGGTGCCCAGCACAACCTCGACTCCGGCTATACCGTCTTTGGCACCACGGTCGAGGGCCTCGACGTCATCTCGCAGCTGCGCGCCGGCGACGAGATCGTTCATGTCGAGATCGTTCACGAGTAAAGGGGACTTCCTTGAATAGCCAGCTGATCCA
>CAMQPJ010000256.1 GCA_947003675.1 uncultured Collinsella sp.
GGCGCCTCGGCCGGCGAGGATATCAACGGCGGCCAGCTCCAGATTTCGGAGTTCGGCCGTGAGATGAAGCAGTCGTTCATCGAGTACTCGATGTCGGTCATCACGGCGCGCGCCCTGCCGGACGTGCGCGATGGCTTAAAGCCGGTGCACCGTCGCATCCTGTACGCAATGAACGAGAGCGGCATCTACCCCAACCGTCCGCACAAGAAGTCGGCCTGGACGGTCGGCGAAGTTATCGGTAAGTACCATCCGCACGGCGACTTCGCGGTCTATGAGGCCATGGTCCGCCTGGCACAGTGGTTCTCCATGCGCACGCCGCTCATTGACGGTCACGGCAACTTCGGCAACATCGACGGCGACGGCGCCGCCGCCATGCGTTACACCGAGAGCCGCCTGGCCAAGCCCGCCATGGAGCTCCTGCGTGACCTGCAGAAGGATACTGTCGACTGGCAGCCCAACTACGACGAATCGCTCGCCGAGCCCGTGGCACTGCCCGCGCGCTTCCCCAACCTGCTGGTCAATGGCAGCCAGGGCATCGCCGTCGGCATGGCCACCAATATCGCCCCGCACAACCTCGCCGAGGCAATCGAGGCCACCTGCTACCTGATCGACAATCCCGATGCCACCGTCGACGAACTTATGCAGATCATGCCCGGTCCGGACTTCCCCACCGGCGCCATCATCATGGGCAGTGCCGGCATTAAGCAGAGCTACGAGACCGGCCGCGGCTCCATCACCGTGCGCGCCAAGGCTCATGTGGAGTCCACCAAGACCGGCCGTAGCCGCCTGGTCTTTACTGAGATTCCCTACATGGTCAACAAGGGCACCCTACAGGAGAAGATCGCCCAGCTCGTCAACGACAAGCGCATCGAGGGTATCTCGGATATGCGCGATGAGTCCAACCAGAAGGGTATCCGTCTGGTCATCGAACTTAAGAAGGGCGTCATCCCGCAGGTCGTACTCAACAACCTGTACAAGTACACCTCGTTGCAGACGACCTTTGGTGCCAACAACCTGGCGCTTGTCAACGGCGTTCCAAAATGCCTGAGCCTGCGCGAGATGCTGCAGCACTACATCGACCACCAGGTCGACGTCGTCACCCGCCGCACCCGCTTTGACCTCAAGAAGGCCCAGGCGCGTGCCCATATCCTCGAGGGCTACCTGATGGCTCTCGACCATATCGACGAGGTCATCAGCATCATCCGCTCCTCGCAGACCGATTCCGAGGCCAGCAGTCGCCTGATCGAGCGCTTTGGCTTTACGCCCGAGCAGACCACGGCCATCCTCGAGATGAAGCTGCGCCGCCTGACCGGCCTGGAGCGTGACAAGATTCAGGAAGAGCTGGACGGCTTGCGCCGCGCCATCGCCTACTACGAGGACCTGTTGGCGCACGAGGAGAAAATCCTGGGCGTCATCAAGGAAGAGATGCGCGAGATTTCCAAGAAGTTCGGCGACAAGCGCCGCACCGAGATCAGCCATGTCGAGAAGGACCTGGACGTCGAAGATCTGATTGCCGACGAGGACATGGTCGTGACCATCACCCACACCGGCTACGTCAAGCGCATCCCGGTGGCCGCCTATCGCGCCCAAAAGCGTGGCGGCAAGGGCGTGTCGGGCGTCAACCTTAAAGAGGACGACGTTATCGACGAGATGTTTATCGCATCCACGCACGAGTACGTGCTGTTCTTCTCGAGCAAGGGCAAGGTCTATCGCCTGAAGGTACACGAGCTGCCGGTTGGCACGCGCCAGGCGCGCGGCACCGCGATCGTCAACCTGCTGCCTTTCGAGGAGGGCGAGAAGATCGCGAGCGTCATCAGCTGCCGCGAGTTCCCCGCCGACGAGTACCTGATGTTTGCCACCAAGAGCGGCATGGTCAAGAAGACCGTGATGAGCGCCTACGACCGCAGCCGCCGCGACGGCCTAATCGCCATCAACCTGAGGGACGACGACGCGCTGCTCACTGTACGTCGCGTGCGCGAGGGTGACAAGATCATCATGGCAACCACCGCGGGCAAGGCGATTATGTTCCCCGAGGACCAGGTGCGCGCCACCGGTCGCGATACCAGCGGCGTCCGTGGCATTAGCATGAAGGAAGGCGTGAGCGTTCTTGGTGTGGAGATTACCAACGGTAACGGCGACCTGTTCGTCATTACCGAGCGCGGCTACGGCAAGCGCACGCCGGTCTCGGATTACCCGGAGCAGAACCGCGGCGGTCAGGGTGTCTACACCATCCAGATGACCGAGCGCAAGGGTAACCTCGCAGCCATGAAGACGGTGGGCCCGCAGCATGAGCTATTCATCGTGACGGAGGGCGCGACGGTCATTCGCGTCAAGACCGACGAGATCAGCCAAACCGGTCGCGCCACCCAGGGCGTCAAGATGATGACCGTCGACGATAACGACCGCATCTGCGCCGTAGCGCGCATGACGGCCGCCAAAGAGAAGCCCGAAGGCGAAGGTGCAGCCGACGTCGAAGAGGCCCCAGTCGACCTAGGCGACGGCAACGACATGCCAGAAGATCTCCTCGACGAGTAAGAGGCCCTAGCTGGTAGAAAATATCAGACCCCATATATCGGCAGCCGGGGCCGACACCCCACCCAAAGTTTTTCAAAAAAGTTGTTGACGCGCGCGTAACGACTCGTCTAATATATCCCTTGCGCGATGGACCTGTAGCTCAGTTGGTTAGAGCGTCCGGCTGATAACCGGGAGGTCACA
>CAMQPJ010000257.1 GCA_947003675.1 uncultured Collinsella sp.
GATAAACAGCGCAGCGCGTCGGATGCGGAGCGTATGACCGTGCTGAGCGCGCTGGGCTTTAGGATGATCGTTCTCACCGGGACTCAGTTTGCCCATCAGCTGCAATTGCACCGGGCGATGAATGCCATCGCGCTCGCTATGGGTCTCAAGTGCGACCGAAGCGAGGTGTTCCAGAAACGGCAGAATGACCTGCGGGAATTCGTGATTCGCAACTGGAATGGTGGCCTCTAGGGGCGTTCTGACCCTTCTGCGGGGCATTGTGAGCAGGCAAACCGTCTCAATAATCGATGCTTTTCTCGATATTGAAGAAAATCATCGATTTTTGGGACGGTTTGGATGTTGAGGATGGGCTTGGGAAGTCCGTTTTGCTCGAAGCGACCTGTCCTGTCGTACGCATGTCGACCCATTCTTCCCGTGGGGTATTATGTTTCCCGAAGAATAAATCGCTGCACGAGGGGAGGACTGCGTGGACGGGCGCGTGCAACATGACGGCTTTGGCCGCGATATCAACTACCTGCGCATTGCCGTTACCGACAAGTGCAATTTCCGCTGTATTTACTGCATGCCGGCCGTTGGCGTGGCACCCCGCGCGCACGACGAGCTGCTCAGTGCCGAGGAAATAGCCCGCTTTGTGCGCTTGGTGGCGGGGGAGGGCATTCGCCGCGTGCGCCTGACGGGTGGCGAGCCGCTGGTCAGCCGCCGCATCATCCCGCTCATTCGCGACATTCGCGCGATTCCGCAGATCAAGGACATCTCACTTACCACCAATGGTGCCCTGCTGCCCAAGCTGGCACCGCAGCTCAAAGATGCCGGGCTTAACCGCGTCAACATCTCCCTCGATACGCTCGACCCCTTGCTGTTTGGAAAGATCACGCGTCTAGGTCGACTCGAGCAGACCATGGCTGGCATCGACGCGGCGCTGGCTTGGGGCTTTGAGCCCGTTAAGGTCAACTGCGTTGTAGTGCGTCGGCTCAACCAGGATGTGGCGGCCCTCGCGCGGCTCACGCTCGACCGCCCCATCCATCTGCGCTTTATCGAATATATGCCCATCGGAGACGAGCACACGAGCTCGCATTGCGCCGTGGATCCGCATGCGCCCGCGTTCAATCCCGAGCTGTGGGACGCGAGCGATACCGTGCCGAGCGACGAGCTGCGGGCGCGCATCAATGCCGGGGCCACCGCGGCGGGACTGGGCGAGCTTGAGCCGCTCGACATCAACGACGCTCCTGCCGGCGCGGGCCCCGCGCGCTACTGGCACTTTCCGGGCGCGGCGGGAACGGTCGGCTTTATCAGCGCCATGTCCAACCATTTTTGTGCGAATTGCAACCGTCTGCGCCTGACGGCTGATGGCAACGTGCGTCCGTGCCTGTTTAGCGATGCCGAGTATTCGGTGCGTGAGGCGCTGCGCCGTGGTGATGATATGCAGGTACTTTCGATTTGGCGCGATGCCGTGGCCCACAAACCGCAGGAACACGCGATAATTGAGGGCACGCAACGATTTATGTCCCAAATCGGAGGATGATCATATGGCCAAGAGCAGGTACGCCGATGCCACCAAGGCCGCTCGCAGGGCCGCGATGTCTGCCCACAAAGTCACGGCTGCGGCGAATGCTGGCAACGCCGACGCGTCCGCGCAGCCGTCTGCCAGTGCTGCCATCGAGCCCGCCCGCGACGCCCGTCGCGACGAGCTGACGCACGTGGACGCCAAGGGCGAGGTGCGCATGGTTGACGTGTCCGACAAGGCCGAGACCCATCGCATCGCTATCGCCGAGGGCACCATCCTCATGCACCCCGAGACGCAAGCCATGGTGCTGCAGGACCGCGCCAAAAAGGGCGACGTGCTTGCCTGCGCACGCGTGGCGGGCATCATGGCCATCAAACGCACGAGCGACATCATCCCCATGTGCCATCCGTTGCTCATTACCAAGAGCAAGTGCGACATTGCGCCCATCGCTCCGGCGGGGACGCCTGTCGATGACGTGCCCGAGGGCTGGGCGCCGGCGCGCGCGGACGGGCAGGTTGGCTTTCACGTGCTGGTTACGGCCGGCGTGACGGGCAAGACGGGTATCGAGATGGAGGCGTTGACCGGCGCGAGCGCCGCGTGCCTGACCATCTATGACATGTGCAAGGCGGTCGATCGCGGTATGGAGATCGTCGACGTGCGCCTGCTGCACAAGGAGGGCGGCCGCTCGGGCGTGTGGGATCGTGCAGAGCGTCAGACCGCTGCTGTTGAGGCCGTGGCCGCTGACGGTGCCGCGCCCGCAGGCGCGCCCGCTGCCGTCGCGCCCGCAGCTCCCACTCCGGCCGTCCCTGCGATCGCGTTTATCGGCTACCAAAACTCGGGCAAGACCACGCTCGTCGAGAAGGTCATTGCCGAGCTCACCCGCCGCGGCCTGCGCGTGGGTTCGCTCAAGCATCACGGGCATCACGGCTTTGATATCGACGTGCCCGCTAAGGACACCTGGCGCCATCACCAGGCCGGCTCCAAGCACGTGGGTCTCATCTGCGCCACGCGCTGGGCGGAGTACGCCGACACGCGCGAGGGGGACGAGATGCCCGCGCGCGAGCTGCTGTCGCGCTACAACGATGTCGACGTGGTGATCATCGAGGGCTACAAGACCGAGGGCTTCGACAACATCGTGGTCGCGCGCTCCGGTGTCGACCGTCTGCGCGGCAAGAGCTCGCTCGACCTGGTCGACGG
>CAMQPJ010000258.1 GCA_947003675.1 uncultured Collinsella sp.
TTGGAGCCGACAAGAACCTCACCATCAAGGGTGGCGGGACGGTCGAGGCAAGCTCAGCCGATGGTGAGGCCCTTTGGAGCGGCGGCAATATCAACATCTCGGACGGCAGCCAGGTCAAGGCAAGCTCCGAGAAAGACGCCGCCGTCGAGGCCAAGGGCAGCCTCGCAACCACAAACGCCTCCCTCAACGTAAACGGTTTTGAATATGGCGTCTATGCCCACAAGAGCATCACCCTCGATCATGCAAACGTGACGGTCCGTGCAAGTAAAGGCAGATACGGTGGCGCCAACGCCCTCTTCACCTACCAGGACGACATCGTCGTCAAGAACGGCTCCACCGTGGACGCGTTTGCGGAAGGCGAGGTTTCGGCTGCATTCTCCACCAGAAACGATCGGCCCAACGAGAAGGGCGGCCACATCTACATCAGCGACTCCGTTGTCAAGGCCATAGCCCGCTATGTCGAGAACGGCGACGGCCCCATCCCCTACAGCGAAAACCAAGATGGCGAGACGAGGCGCGAACCCCAAGGCGAGAACATCGGCATCATCGCCCAGACCAGCGAGGGCGTCACACCCGCAGTCATCTCGATCATCCGCAGCAAGGTAACGGCCGAAGGAGATACAGCGGCAATCTTTGCCCGTGCCATGAGCGCTGACGGCAAGACAATCGGCACCATCAAGATTGAGAACGCCGCCATCCAGACGCCCGAAGGCGGCAAGGTCATTGACTATCGCAAGCTCCGTGACGGCATCTACGAGGCAGGCCAAGCCATCGGCACGGGCGACGCCACGGTCGACTCCCTCTATATCAAAGCAGTCGCCAAAAGTACGACCATCGCACCTCCCGAGGTAGCCAAGCCGGAAGACCCCAAGCCCGACGAGACCAAGCCCGCAGAAAGCAAGCCCGCGGAGTCCAAGCAGAACCCCAAGCCTGAGGGCTCAAAGCCGGCCAAGGCCGTTGCGGCTTCAACCACGAAAGCCAAGACTACCGGCGTGCTCGCGGCAACCGGCGACACCTCGGGTGCGGCCATCGTGGCAACCGTCCTTGCGGGAACAGCCGCTATCGCCGCAGGCACCATGGCGAGCCGTAAGCGTTCTTAGACGCCTCTGCGCACATGGCAGCTCCCGCGAAGGCCCCGAGCCCCAGCACCGTTTAACAACGCCACCGCCGAGCTCCCCTCCGGCGGTGGCGTTTTCCATATGCGTCCGCAGGGGATGCACGAGATTGTCTTTGGTCTAGCCCAACCGGCATACGCTGGCGTGCGACAATTGGGGCTGCCGATATCACAACACTGAGAGAAGCCCGTCATGGAAGCGCATCAAAAGCAGATAACCGTTTATTCGAATCATACGGAAAGCGCACCTGTCATTTACCTCCCCGTGGTAATGGGCGACGGCGGCGAGGTCTATGACCGCTGCCGAGAGCTCGACTGTCCGCCATTCACCCTCGTCGCCATTGGCGGGCTCGATTGGAATCGCGAGCTGAGCCCCTGGGCATGCGACGGAACCGTACGCGATGCCGAACCTTTTGGCGGCCAAGCTGCCGGTTTTCTTGATGAGCTGCTGAATCAGATAATCCCCCAGGTCGAGTCGTCGCTTCCTCAGCCGCCCACCTGGCGCGGCATTGCCGGTTACTCGCTCGCGGGCCTCTTCGCACTCTGGTCCCTCTGGCAACCCGACGCCTTTGACCGCGCCGCGAGCGCATCGGGGTCGCTTTGGTTTCCCGACTTTGTCGACCGTGCCAGCACGGCCCCTTTTGCCGGCAGCCCGCAAGCCGTCTACCTGTCACTCGGCAAAAAGGAAACCAAGACGCCCAACCGCATGATGCGGCATGTACTCGACGACACACGCGCGATGGAAGAGCTATTTGTCGAGCGTGACATTCTAACAACGCTGGAGCTCAACCCCGGCAATCACTTTGCCCAAACTGACCTGCGCATGGCGCGCGGCATCCACTGGATACTGGCGCATTAAAAATGGCGTCAACGCGTACATACGCATGGACGCCATTTTTAATTTGGCTGAACGCAGCTACTATTCAGCAGTCTCCTCAAGCTCGGAAGTATCGAACTCAAAGTCATTACCTGGCAGGATGGCGTTGAGCACAATGCCCGCCAGCGAGCCCACGGCAAGGCCCGAAAGCGAAATCGTCACGCCGCCCAGCTCCAGCACGATGGCACCGGCGGTACTGTAGGCAATGCCGAGCGAAAGCACGAGCACCAGAGCCGCCACCAGCACGTTGCGGTTGTTCTGGAAATCGACCTGGTTCTCGATGAGGTTACGCACACCAACGGCGCTGATCATGCCGTAGAGCACGAGCGACACACCGCCGATAACGCACGCCGGCATGGCGGCAATCACCGCAGCAAACTTGGGGCAGAACGAAAGCACAATGGCGCAGCAGGCGGCAATGCGAATCACACGTGGGTCGAACACACGCGTCAAGGCAAGCACGCCGGTGTTCTCGCCATACGTCGTATTGGCGGGGGCGCCAAAGAGCGATGCCAAGATGGTCGCCAGGCCATCGCCGAGCAGGGTACGGTGCAGACCGGGATCGGCAATGTAATTGCGTTCGCAGGTAGAGCCAATGGCGGAGATATCGCCGATATGCTCGATCATAGTTGCAAAGGCCAGCGGCATGATGGTGATGATGGCCGTCGTGGCAAGACCGCTATCGAACT
>CAMQPJ010000259.1 GCA_947003675.1 uncultured Collinsella sp.
ACACATCACCACCGTCCGCGGCGTGGGCTATCTGTTTAAGGACTAGATTTCCACCGCAAGGGGGACAGGCGCCTTTGCGGTGGTTTTGCCGCAGGTGCGGGTTCCTTTCGAGTTTGCAGTAGAACTTAAGCCTTCCTAAAAGATTGCGTTCTCATACACGTGCACCCGCATATTGGGGTACAACTCATCGTGAACAATGATGGCCCGCCACGTGTTTGGCGGGCCTTTGGTTATTTGACGAAAGGATTGCAGCTATGAGCGAGAACGATTCCCAGCGTCCCCAGGATGCGGGCCACGCCGGCGAGACTCAGCAGCAACCGCGCGTGCAGGTGGAGTCGACGCCTGCCGACGGCAACATTCCCTACGTGCAGGCCTACGACACGCAGACCGGCAAGCCGCTGGGCGGCCAGCAGGTTGTAAACAAGCACACGGTGGTCAAGACCAAAACCAAAAAGCTGCCAATCTTTATTACGGCACTCGCCGGCTGTGCCTGCGGCGCCCTGCTGGTCATTGCGCTCATTATGAGCGGCACGCTCGATATCGGCGGCGGCAGGAACGCCGTGACGGCGGGTGCTTCGGGTTCATCGACGCAAAAGATCACCATCGACTCCGAGGACACCACGCTGGCCGAGGCCGTCTCTGCCAAGGCCCTGCCCTCCGTCGTTTCCATCACCGCTACTTCGAGTGGCAGCCAGAATGGCTCGCTTTCGCAGTCTGCCGACGAGTCGGATAGTTCGGGCAGCGTCGGTTCGGGCGTTGTGCTCGATACCGAGGGCCACATCCTCACCAACAACCATGTGGTCGATGGCTATGACCAGTACGTGGTTACCATGGACGACGGAACCACGTACGAGGCCGAGTTCGTGGGCAACGATGCCTCGAGCGACCTGGCTGTCATCAAGCTCAAGGATGCTGACGCCTCCAAGCTCACGCCGATTGAGATCGGTGACTCCTCCAAGCTCAACGTGGGCGAGTGGGTCATGGCGATCGGCTCGCCGTTCGGCAACGAGCAGTCTGTCTCCACGGGTATCGTCTCGGCGCTCTATCGCTCCACGGCCATGAGCTCTACCAGCGGCAATACCATCTATGCCAACATGATTCAGACCGATGCCGCCATCAACCCGGGCAACTCCGGTGGCGCGCTCGTCAACGACAACGGCGAACTCGTGGGCATCAACTCGCTCATCGAGAGCTACTCGGGCTCCAGCTCGGGCGTGGGCTTTGCCATTCCGGTCAACTATGCCAAGAACATTGCCGACCAGATCATCGGCGGCAAGACGCCGGTGCACCCGTACCTGGGCGCCACGCTTTCGAGCGTCAATGCGCTTAACGCCCGCACTAACAAGCTCAGCACCGATAGCGGCGCGTACGTGGCGAGTGTCGTCGAGGACGGTCCCGCCGCCAAGGCCGGCATCCAGGAGGGCGATGTCATTACCAAGCTGGGCGACGACGAGATTACGAGTGCCGATGGCCTGATCATCGCCCTGCGCAGCCACGAGGTGGGCGAGAAGGTCGAGATCACGCTCATGCGCGGCAAGGAAGAGAAGAAGGTCACCGTCGAGCTGGGCTCCGATGAGGAGCTGCAGAACCAGCAGCAGGATGACAGCGCGACCGACACCGGCAACGGCGGTATTACCGACGAGCAGCTGCGCCAGTATCTGGAGGAGCTGTTGGGCCAGCAGGGCCAGGGTCAAGGCTACGGTCAGGGCTACTAGCGAGCTGTATCGCACATATCGAGGCCAGAGGGGGCTGTCCCATCAACGTGGGACAGCCCCATCTTTTCTCATTGACCCGTTGGGGACGGAGGAAAACGGGTCATTTAGAACTGAAAAGGCATGATTTGATTGCGCGATCCACCCCGGTCCGTCGACTGCCGATTCGGTGCGGTTCGAAAGGGCTATTCGGCCCCGTTGCGACCGGTGGTACTCTAGTACCCGTTTGAAATCGAGCGAAGGAGTGCCGCTATGGAGCAATCGAGCCTGTTTGGTGACGGCGTGGACATCGATACCGAAACGCCCGCGAGCACGGATGCCGCTGCACCGGCCGATGCCCGTGCCCAGGCGGCAGCGCGTGCGGCCGAGCTGCGCCACGAGCTCGATTACCACGCCTATCGCTACTACATGCTCGACGCGCCCGAGATCACGGACGCCGCCTTTGACAAAATGCTCGTTGAGCTGCAGGAAATCGAGGCGACCTACCCCGACCTGGTGACGCCCGACAGCTATACCCAGCGCGTGGGCGGCTATGTGAGCGAGCAGTTTACGCCGGTCACGCACATGGCACGCATGTATTCTATGGACGATGCCATGGATTTGGACGAACTCGACGCGTGGCTCCAGCGCACCGAGGATGCGCTCGGTGCCGGTAGCGTCACCTATACCTGCGAGCTTAAGATCGACGGCCTGGGTGTGGCACTTACCTACCAAAACGGCACCTTCGTACGCGCGGCCACACGTGGCGACGGCACCACGGGCGAGGACGTGTCGCTCAACGTTCGCACCATCAAGGACGTGCCCATGCACCTGTCCGAGCCGGCGCTCGCCCACATGGGTGCCGACCGCGAGCGCACCATCGAGGTGCGCGGCGAGGTCTATATGCCCAAGGGCAGCTTTGTGCGCCTGAACGACGAGGCCGATGCCGAGGGCCGCGACCCCTTTGCCAACCCGCGCAACGC
>CAMQPJ010000260.1 GCA_947003675.1 uncultured Collinsella sp.
ACGCAGATCTTCCGTATCTTTGAGCGCCGGGCCCTGCGCGACCTTCCCTGCGAGGAATAGGTCTCGTCATGTCCCAGCACACCAAACACGGCTGCGACCATATCTTCTTTATCGGCTTTTTGGGCGCGGGCAAATCGACGCTCGCGCGCAACGTCGGCACTATGTTCAAGCGGCGTTTTATCGATACCGACCGACTGGTCGTGCGCCGTTGCGGTAAGTCGGTAACCGAGATTTTTGAGACCGAGGGCGAGGATCGTTTTCGCGAGCTCGAGACCTCGGCGCTCCGTTCGCTCCAAAGTGAGCGCAGCCTGTTGGTTTCGTGCGGGGGCGGCATTGTCGAGACGCCGGTGAATATTGAGCTGATGCACGAAATGGGTACGTGCGTGTACCTCGAGGGCGACTTTGAGGATTCGATTCGCCAGATTCGTCGGTCCGACACGCGCCCCGATTTCCGCTCGCCCGAGCATGCCGCGCGCTTGTTTGAGCATCGCCGTCCGCTGTATCGCCAGGCCGCCGACCTTACCCTTGATATTCGCAACAAGTCCTTCGAGGACGTTTCCTACCTTTGTGCCGAGATGCTTTTGGAGCGTGGGCTGCTATGATTCGCCGTCAACTGATCAATTTCCAAAACCGCAGCGTCGATGTCCGTGTCGGATTGGGTGCGTTCGATGAACTGTCGCGTATGTTTGCCTCGGCCGTGGGCAAGCCTAAGCGCGCGATGGTCGTTTGGAACACCGCCACATCCGAGCGTTTTGGTGAAGTCGTCGAGCATGCGCTGGTCGACGCCGGTTTTGCCGTGTCGCCGCTAGTCCTCGAGGTTTCGCCTGCTGGTGCCACGCTTGCTGATGCCGATGCTATCTTTGGCGCCCTGACTGCCAATGGCATTACCTGTGACGATCTGGTTGTCGCCGTTGGCGATGCCGCAACCTGCTCGGTTGTTAGCTGGTGTGCCAATCAGTGGTGCGGCCGCACCGAGTGCGCGTTGCTGCCGACGACCTTCGACGCCATGCTCACGGTCGCGACGACCATGAAGCCGCTCGTCGCTTCGTCGGCCAATGCGCTTCCCGCTATCGCGTTCCGTCCTGAGCCGGGCTTGGTCGTGTGTGACCTCGACCTTGTTCGCGAGGCGGACCCCGAGTACCTCAAGCTCGGCTATGTGGTACTTGTTGGTACCATGCTTTCGAGCAGCAAGTCCCGCTGGAATCAGTTTACTGAGACCGTTCCCGAGATTCTCGCGGGCGAGGAGGTCGCGCTCGTCAATGCAGTTCAATGGTCTCAGACTGCCCGTAAGGACGTACTGATGGCCACGAACCCGAGCGCCCGCCATGCGCTCGATTTTGGCAAGACGGGGGAGCGTACTCTGCGCGCTTGCTTGGGCGATGCTGCTTCGCAGGTTCCTGCCTATCAGCTGTTATCCGAGGGCATGCGCTTTGAGGCGCGCCTAGCACATGATGCCTGCGACTTCGATATCGATTACGTCTTTGAGGTCGATGACTGCCTGGAGGACTTTGGTATCGAGGAACTTGCCTTCGATCTGGAGCCTGCCGTATATATCGAGGAGTTCCGCAAGCAGCAGTTCGCTCGCTCGAACCGCAGCATGTTGCCGCTGCCCGCGGCACTCGGCGCCATTCGTCTAACGAGCGTTGAGGACGAGGTTCTTGAGCGCCATGCTCACGCCTACTTGGCTTCTCGCAAAGAACTTCTCTAAGATTTATTGACATCCATCGTCTTTCGTATCATGTTGTGGGACGGGTTTCCAATCGGTTGCGGATCGCATGCGATTCCGACGTTCGGTTGAGACCCGTCCCGTCTTTATAGAGACAATAAGAAAGGAATCTGCATGTCTGAGATTGCTGCCGGTCCTGCCGGTCGTATCGAACGTGTCCGTGCCCTGATGGTCGAGCGCGGCTACGACGCTATCGTGGTACGCGACGAGGCCAATCTTCGTTGGCTCACGGGCGTGAAGGGCGTCTTCGACTACACCTTCGAGTTCCCGCACGCGGCGTTTATTACGGCTGACCAGTGCCTGTTCCATACCGACTCGCGCTACCTCAACAGCTTTGAGGAGAACACGCCCGCCGGCAGCCCCTGGGTCTACGACATGGACGAGGGCACCATCCCCGGTTGGGTCGCCGGCAAAATCGCGGCCAACAAGTGCCGCGTCTGCGCTGTCGAGGACGACATGCAGATCAACTTCTATCAGGGTATTCAGCGTGGTCTGGAGGATCGTTCCGTCGCCTGCATGCTGCCGCTGATGCATGCCGACATTCGCAAGATGCGCGCCATCAAGGACGCCGAGGAGATCGAGCTCATGCGCCATGCGCAGTCGATCACCGACGCCGCCTTCCAGCACATGCTCGGCTTTATTAAGCCTGGTATGACCGAGAAGCAGGTTCGCAACGAGCTCGAGAACTTTATGTTCGCCAACGGCGCCGATAGCCTTGCCTTCGGCTCCATCGTGGCGAGCGGTCCCAACACCGCCAACCCGCATGCCGTGCCGAGCGACCGCGTGATCGAGAAGGGCGATTTCGTTCTCATGGATTATGGCGCGGGTTATTGCGATTACCGCTCCGACATGACGCGCACTGTCGTGATGGGCGAGCCCACCCAGGAGCAGCTCGACCTGTACGCACTCGTGCGCCGTACGCACGAGGAGTGCGTCGCCGCCATCCAT
>CAMQPJ010000261.1 GCA_947003675.1 uncultured Collinsella sp.
GGGGGGGGGGGCGCCCCCCCGGGCTGGCCCCCCCCGCGGCTCCTCTGGGCCCCCCCTCACCACCCCCCCCCCGTCTCCCTCGGGGAACTCCGTTGGGAGCGTTGGGGCTGTTTTGAGCTACTCCAGCTCAAACGCTCCGGTGTAGAGCTGGTAGTAATACCCGCGCTTGGCGATCAGCTCGTCGTGGTTGCCGCGCTCGATGATGCGGCCGTGGTCCAGACAGATGATCGCGTCGGAGTTGCGCACGGTGGACAGGCGGTGCGCGATGACAAACGTCGTGCGACCCTCCATGAGCTTGTCCATGCCCGCTTGCACGATGGCCTCGGTGCGGGTGTCGATGGAGCTCGTGGCCTCGTCCAGGATCATCGCCGGCGGATCGGCGACGGCAGCGCGTGCAATCGAAATCAGCTGGCGCTGGCCCTGCGACAGCTGGGCGCCGTTGCCGGTGAGCATGGTGTCGTAGCCGTCGGGCAGGCGGGTGATAAAGTCGTCCGCGCCCGCGAGCTTGGCCGCCGCGATGCACTCCTCGTCGGTGGCGTCCAGGTTGCCGTAGCGGATGTTATCCATCACGGTGCCGGTGAACAGGTTCACGTCCTGCAGCACCACGCCCAGTGAGCGGCGCAGATCGGCCTTGCGGATCTTGTTGACGTTGATGCCGTCGTAGCGGATCTTGCCGTCGGCGATGTCATAGAAGCGGTTGATGAGGTTGGTGATGGTCGTCTTGCCGGCACCGGTGGCGCCGACAAATGCGACCTTCTGGCCCGGCTTGGCAAACACAGACACGCCGTGCAGCACCTCGTGGTCGGGCGTGTAGCCAAAGTCGACGTTGTCCATGACCAGGTCGCCGCGCAGCGGCACGTACTCGATCTCGCCGGTTGCGCGGTGCGGATGTTTCCATGCCCACATGCCGGTGTGGTGGTCGGCCTCCTCGAGCTGCCAGGTATCGGGGTTCACCTGCGCGTTGACGAGCGTCACATAGCCTTCGTCGGCCTCGGGCTCCTCGTCGATGAGCTCAAAGATACGGTCGGCGCCGGCGAGGCCCATGACCACGGCGTTGATTTGCTGCGAGATCTGACCGATCTGTCCGCAGAACTGCTTGGTCATGTTGAGGAACGGCACCACGACGGCGATGGACAGCGCCATGCCCGAGATGCTCAGGTTGGGCACGCCCAGCGCCAGGCAAATGCCGCCTGCCAGTGCGACCAGCACGTAGAGCAGGTTGCCCAGGTTCATAAGGATAGGCATGAGGATGTTGGCGTACATGTTGGCCTTCTGCGAGACCTCGAAGAGCTTTTCGTTGCGCTCGTCAAAATCGGCCTCGGCGGCAGACTCGTGGCAGAATGCCTTGACGACCTTCTGACCGTTCATGACTTCCTCGATGTGGCCCTCGACCACGCCGAGCTCGGTCTGCTGCGCAATAAAGAAACGCGCGGAGTTGGAGCCGAGCAGCTTGGTCATAAAGGTCATAAAGGCGACGCCAACCACAATGACCAGGCACATCCACACGCTGTAGTACAGCATGATAAAGAACACCGTGACGATGACGATGGTCGTCATGAGCAGGTTGGGCAGCGACTGGCTGATCATCTGGCGCAGCGTGTCGATGTCGTTGGTGTAGTGGCTCATGATGTCGCCGCGCTGGTGCGTGTCGAAGTAGCGAATCGGCAGGTCCTGCATGCGGTTGAACATCTTCTCGCGCAGCTTCTCGAGCGAGCCCTGCGTGACGATGGCCATGGCGCGGTTCCAGAACAGTGAGGACAGGATGCCGACGCCGTAGATGCAGGCGAGGGTGGTCACGAGCTGTGCGATTTTGGGCTGTGCGGCTTCCCAATCGCCCGACTGCCACGATTCGCTAATAATCTGCAGGGCGCTCTGAAGGAAGGTCGCGCCGATGGAGTTGATGATGGCGCAGAGCACCACGCCGACGACGACGAGGGGCAAAAGCACGGGGTAGAAGCCAAAGAGCGTCTTGATGAGGCGCGACATGGTGCCGCCCTTGCGGTTGAGCGCGCGCTCGGCGGTCGTTGCCTTACTCATGTGCCTCGCCTCCTTCCTGGGTCTGGGCTTGCGTTACGGTCGTATCGGTGTTGGCCTCGACGGCCCCTTCGCCCTCGGCAGACATCTTGTTCTGCGAGGTAAAGGTTTCGCGGTAGATCTCGCTCGTCTTGAGCAGCTCGTCGTGGTTACCGATTTGAGCGATACGGCCGCCCTCCATGACGATGATGTGATCGGCGTCCTGCACGGAGCTAATGCGCTGGGCGATGATGAGCTTGGTCGTGTTAGGCAGATAGCTTGCCAGCCCTGCGCGAATCTTGGCGTCGGTCTTGGTGTCGACGGCGCTGGTGGAGTCGTCCAGGATCAAGATCTTGGGGCGACGCAGCAGGGCACGCGCAATGCACAGGCGCTGTTTCTGACCGCCGGAAACATTGGAGCCGCCCTGCTCGATCCAGGTGTCGTAGCCCTTGGGGAAACCGTCGACAAACTCATCGGCGCAGGCCAGATGTGCCGCCTCGCGGACCTCCTCGTCGGTGGCGTTCGGGTCGCCCCAGCGCAGATTTTCGGCGATGGTGCCGCTAAACAGCACGTTTTTCTGTAGCACCATGGCGACCTGGTGGCGCAGGGCGTCCAGGTCGTAGTCGCGCACGTCCA
>CAMQPJ010000262.1 GCA_947003675.1 uncultured Collinsella sp.
CCCACCAGGCTCATACGGCAGAGCAGATCGAACAGGTCGCGACCCAGACGCGCCGCCACAAGCGGCGATAGGCGTCCGGCATCGTCCACGGCGAGTCGCGAGCGCAAGCGGGCGAGCGTCTCGCCCTCGACCCATTCCATGACAATTGCAGGCACACCGTCAACCTCGCCCCAGCCATAGAGGCGGGGAAAGCCCTTAAGGCCCGAAAGGGCGCGATGGCATTCATATTCCTCGCGAAATGCCGCTTTGAACTTGGCGACCAGCGACTCATGGGCGGCATCGTCGTCAAACTCATCGCGCGTCGGCAAGATGAGCTGTTTGAGTGCTACGTCCTCGCCTTGGGCGTTGACAGCACGCGTCACGCGGCCGATACCGCCACGGCGCATGGTGGCATCGTCGGCAAACAGTATCGTAAAACGACGCAGATAGGCAGGCAGTTCGTCCTGACCGAGCGCAATGGCCGGCTCAAACCCGTCGACACGCGCCAGGCGCAGGCCGACCATGGGATCGCGACCGAGCGATTGTGGTGTGGTGGATGCAAGATCGGTCATCATAGGGCAAGCGCCGCCACGTTATTGTTGAAGTTACCGAGCGCGACGTCATCATCGCCGTAATGGCCGACCCATTGACATAGGTTGGTGTAACAGCCCCACAGATTGGCATACTGCTGATACCACCTTGACCGGGGCGAGAATGTCTGACGACCGAACTCGGCTCGAATGACAAACATCTCCCCGACCAGGCTGTCGCACGGCCTGGGATCTCCCGTAGAGTTATAGGTCGAGACCACGTCATTGGCACGAGAAACATAGCCGTCGAGCATGTTGTACTTGGTCAGAAGCCAACTGTGAATGCTCTCTTCCTCAGCAGCGGAAAGGCCACCGGAGTTTGTATCGTTGTCAGTGTTGCCGCCCGTCGAGCCGCCGTTTCCAGACCCTCCGGTAGAGGAACCCGACCCAGAGCCGCCGCCCGAACTCGATGAATCCGAGCCGGAGCCAGAAGTATCCGAGCTACCGGGCTTTCCGGACTGCTGGGCGTCCTGCTCCTTTTGCTGCTCGACCTTATTCACCGTTGCCGCCACGCTATTGTTGGACAATCGATCGATGATCTTGGTGTTGGTGAGCACGATGGTTTTGCCATTGGCAAGCGTGACTTCGTTGTCCGGGGCCTCGGCGCCGTCCGCATCGTCGGTGCCAAACACAATATGCCCGACCACACTTGCCCAAGCATATCCAGTCGTGGTGCCCAGATCGCTTTTGACCTCATGCCCCACGCGCGGTTCGCGTGCGGCATGCGCCTGCATCATGGACGGCACGGTCATGCCATAGGCAGAAACGCCAGCTATGACCAGCACCAGCGAGCACGATAGCAGTGCGTACGCCCGCGGCGCCAAGCCCAGTCGGCGTCGTATGCGCACCGCGGCGCCGCGCTTTGTCTGAGTGCCACCGGGCCGCATGCGTTCTCCTCCAACAAAAACACGCCGCTCGGGAGCGGCGCATTCATTCGAATCCATATTTGAGTGTATCAGCGAACCAAAAAGGTTGCGCAACGAATGGACAAATTAAGGATGCGAGCGGAAGCATCCATGCGATAAGCGGATACGAAGCATCTTTGTTGCACAACAAACTCACAGTCGCACGGGGAAATTATGACTACCCCGTGCGTCGCGAGGAAAACATACGGCAGGAGCAGGCTCGCCACCTAAATCGCGCGGCGGGCCTCGATGGCGCGGCCAAGCGTAAGCTCGTCGGCATACTCCAAGTCGCCGCCCACGGGAAGGCCGCTCGCAAGACGCGATACCTCAACGCCCAATGGCTTGATGGTGCGAGCAAGGTAGCTCGCCGTGGTCTCGCCCTCAATGTTGGGGTTGGTGGCGATAATGACCTCGTGGATGTCCTCGTGGCCCAGGCGCGCCAGCAGCTCGCGGATATGCAGCTGCTCGGGGCCGATCTTGTCCATGGGGCTGATCACGCCGCCCAGCACATGGTACAGGCCATGGTAGCTGCCCGTGCGCTCGATTGCCTGGACGTCGCGCGGCTCGCCCACCACGCAAATGCGAGTGGTATCGCGCATCGGGTCCTGGCAGATGGAACACTCGTCGGCCGTGGCGTAGTTAAAGCAACGGCTGCAAAAGTGGACCTCCTGCTTGACCTCCAGGATGGCCTCGGCCAGGCGGCGGGCCTCCTCGGCATCGGCCTCGAGCAGGTAATAGGCTATGCGCTGGGCCGACTTGGGACCAATGCCCGGCAGACGACCCAGCTCATCGAGCAGTTTTTGCAGACTGTGATTCGCGCTCATATATATGTGTCTTAGAACGGCATGCCCGGGATGTTGAGGCCGCCGGTGATGGCGCCCATCTGCTTGTTGGCGAGCTCGTTGACGCCGCGAACGGCCTCGTTAACAGCAGCCATGATCATGTCCTGCAGCATATCGACGTCCTCGGGATCGAGGGCATCGGGGTCGATGGTGAGGTTGACGAGCTCCATCTCGCCGTTAACGGTCACCTTGACCATGCCGCCGCCGGCAGAGGCGTCGACGGTCTGGGACTTGAGGTTCTCCTGCGCGGCGGCAAGCTGCTCCTGCATCTTGCGAGCCTGCTTCATCATCTGCTGCATGTTCATACCGGCCATGATGGCTCCTTT
>CAMQPJ010000263.1 GCA_947003675.1 uncultured Collinsella sp.
TGACCTCGATCAGGCCGATGTTCTCCTTCTTAATGTGGTGGTACTCGGCATGCGGGTGGAACACGCCCAGCGGGTGCTCGTCGGTCGTGATGTTGCAGCGAAGCGCCAGGTAGGCCTCGTAGATTTCGCCGCCGGCATTTCCGCGAGAGTCGACGCGGCGGATGACGGGCGTCACGGTGTTGTGCGCCACGCCATCGGCTGTGTACGCGATGACGCCCACAGACTCATCGGTCCACTCGCGCCAGGCGAGGATAATCTTCTCGGCAGCGTCGAGCAGCTGAGCGCGGTCATGCGAGCGCAGGCGCAGCACCGAGAGCGGCCACTGCAGCACGGTACCGCTGACCTGGTCAAAACCGGGCACGCTAAACTGCGAGACCTCGGCGGCATGCATCATGGGGAACTCGTGCGCGCCGCCCTGGAAGTGGTCGTGCGACAGAATCGAGCCGCCCACGATGGGCAGGTCGGCGTTGGAGCCAATAAAGTAGTGCGGGAACAGGTCGACAAAGTCGAGCAGGCAGGTCAGCCCCTTGCGGTCGACGTGCATCGGACGATGCTCGGAGCTCATGGCAATGCAGTGCTCGTTAAAGTACGCGTACGGGCTGTATTGGAAGCCCCAGCGCTCGCCGTCGAGCTTAATGGGGATAACGCGCAGATTCTGGCGGGCGGGATGGGCGCCGCCGTCGGCTGCAGCGGAGCGTCCGGGATAGCCCTCGTTTTCGATGCAGAGCTGGCAGGCGGGATACTTCTCGCCCGTGTTTTTGGCGGCGCCGGCCGCGGCAATATCGCGCGGGTCCTTTTCGGGCTTTGACAGGTTGATGGTAATCTCGAGGTCGCCCCAGTTGGTGGGGGTGCTCCATTTGATGTTGCGCGCGATGGCGGCACGGCGCACGTAGCCGGCGTCGCAGCACAGGCCGTAGAACCAATCAGTCGCGGCGCGGGGCTCGTTGACGCCCATGCGGCCGTTGAATTCCTCGTTTACAACCGAAGGCCTCGGCATCAGCACGCCCATGATGCGCATGGCGATGCGGTCGCGGCCCGATACCGTGTCCTCGGCAGCACCGTTGGCAACAGCCGCCTCGGCAAGCGCGGCAAGTGTGCCTTCAAGGTCAAAGTTGGGCAGGGTATCGGGGTGCAAGAGCGAGAGTTTCTCGACCTGGAGCGCCCAGGCCATGTCGAGCGCCGGGCCCGTGGCGCCGATGCACTCCAAAATGGTGTTGTAGGCCCAGATGCGATCGTCCTGTCGGATCATCGATCGGTGGATAGCGTACTCGATCAGGTTCTGCGCGGCCTCGCGCACGTCAGTCATTACAGCCATGCCGCGTAAGCCCCCTTGTCAGAAATTGCGTAGTGGCGGGCAGAGCCCTCGCCCAGCCAGCCGTTCATCTTGGTGATAAAGGTGTCGACCAGGTCGAGCGGCACGAAGGCCTGGATGGTGCCGCCGAAGCCGCCGCCGTGAATACGAACGGCGCCACGGCCGTCGAGCACATGCTCGGCAAGAGCAAGCGCGTACATGGAAGGCTGCTCGGCACCCAGTTTGGCAACGACATTCTGCAGGTACATGGCAGAGCTGGCGCCGGACTCGCGCGTCAGGACCAGGAACTGATCGATGTCGCCGGCGTTCAGGGCTGCCCAGCGCTTATCGACCAGGCCATTCTCGTACCAGTAGTGAACGGCGCGCAGGCAGGCACGGTCGCCCAGTTTGGCACGCAGCTCGGGGAGCTTGGCGTCAAAGTCCGCCACGTTTACCTCGCACAGGCGTGCCTTGCCAAACTCGGCGGCGACGTCTTGCATCTCGCGCGGAACGGCAGCGTAATCGTCGGTGGCGGCCACGTGGTCGGCACCAACCTTAACGAGCACGAGCGCATAGCCGTGATCCTCAAAGTTGAGTTCGAGCTTCTGGGTTTTAGGCTGAGCCTGGTCCTCAAAGTCCATGTAGGCAAGGCCGCCCAGGCACACAGCGGCCTGGTCCATCAGACCGCAGGGCTTGCCATAGTAGTTGTTCTCGGTGCGCTGGCTCATCTGGGCGAGCGCGACGGGCTCGATGGCGGGTGCGCCCCAGAGCGTCTCCATGGCGCGACCGTATGCCGCCTCGACAGCAGCAGAGCTCGAAAGGCCGCCGCCCGAGGGGACAGAGCAGGTGAAGGCGAAGTCGAAGCCCTGGGGCTCAACGCCCAGAGCAGCGATTTCGTGGGCCATGCCGCGGACGAGGCTCGCAGACGTGCCCTTCTCGGACTCTTGAATACCCAGCGTGTCGAGCGTGATCTCAAACGTGGGATAGCCCTCGTCGGCGACGCGGACCTTGTTGGAGTCGGTTGCCACGGCGATGCCGTCGACAGCGACATCGAGCGAGCCGGCGATGACGTGGCCGCCCTCGTGGTCGGTGTGGTTGCCACTGATCTCGGAGCGGCCGGGCGCGTGCACATAGAGCACCTGGCGATCGCCGATGGGCCCAAACTCCTCCTCAAACAGCTTGGTGAGCGTGGCGAGTGTCTTTTCGTCGGGGGTGGTCATCGGAGTCCTTTCCTTGGCACGTACGGGTAAGTTTTGCGCCGTTATGAGTACGTTAACAACTTGAAGCGGCATGAACCAAGTGTTCACGATGCCGCACGTTACGGGCTATGTTAACGTA
>CAMQPJ010000264.1 GCA_947003675.1 uncultured Collinsella sp.
TAGCAGGCTAAATCGCGCAAAGCGTCGATCGCGGTGTCGACTTCCTCGTCCGTGTTGAAATACCCAAACGAGAAGCGAACGACACCCTGACGCTCGGTCCCCAGCGCACGGTGCATGAGCGGAGCGCAATGGGCGCCGGGGCGCGTCGCAATCCCCCACCCTTGCATGAGTGCATCCGAGATCTCGGCCGAATCGATATCGCCCACGTTGAGCGACACGATCGCAGAGCGCGTCGGCTGGTCAAAGGCACCATAGAGCTTAATCCCCGGAATCTCGCGCACACCGGCAAGGAAGCGATCCGCCAGTGCTCGCTCGTGTGCCGCAATCGCCTCGACTCCACCCTGGGCCTCGATAAAGTCGAGACCCGCGGAAAGTCCCGCGATGCCGTGACCGTTGAGCGTGCCCGCCTCCAGGCGCGTGGGCCACTCAAGCGGCTGCAGTGCATCGAAGCTGTGCACGCCCGTGCCGCCCATGGCCCAGGGCGCCACGTCGACACCCTCCGCCACGGCCAGACCGCCGGTGCCCTGCGGGCCCATCAGCCCCTTGTGGCCGGTAAAGCACACGACGTCGAGCCCCATGGCCTGCATATCGATATGCGCCGTGCCGGCAGACTGCGAGGCATCGACGATCACGAGCGCACCGGCCGCATGGGCCATGGCAGCTACGCGTGCAATGTCGACAGCGTTGCCGGTCACATTGGAGGCGTGCGTCACCACCACAGCACGCGTGCCCGGCGTGACCAGCTGCTCGAGCTCGTCGTAGTCGAGCACGCCGCTCGCATCGCAACCCGCATGCTCAACCGTCACACCCTGCTCTGCCGCCAGGCGGTTGAGCGGACGTAGCACCGAGTTGTGCTCAAGCACCGTCGAGACCACGCGGTCGCCGGGGCGCACCACCCCGTTGATGGCGGTGTTGAGCGCCGCCGTGGAGTTGGGCGTAAAACACACATGGTCCGCCCTCGGGCAACCAAAAAGGCGCGCAAGCTTGGCACGGCAGCCGTGAACGGTGCGGGCCGCGTCGAGCGCACCCGACGTTGCACCGCGTCCGGCATTGCCGAGCGAGCACATCGCCTGCACCACGGCATCGATGACCGTCTTCGGCTTGTGCATGGTCGTCGCCGCGTTATCCAGGTAGATCATCGCACGACCTCCCACATATCAATCACGGTGAAGCCCTCGGTGGGGACGCCTGCCGCGGCGAGTTCGCCGCGCAGCAGCTCCCCATCGACAGGCAACGCTTTCCACGCCAGACCGCAGCCGGCAGCGACCTCCCCGGGAACGGGAATCGTTCGCCCGGGAAGGCCGCGCTCGATGCACAGGGACTCGCACCCCATGGCGGCCGCCGTGGTAGGAAACGTGATGACAAGCGCCGGGCGCTTCTCCCTCATGGCAACTCCAACCAATACGCTACGGGCGCACGACGCGCACGGCCTGCTCCATCTTCTCCACGATCACGTACATGTTGGTGACCTCGCCCACCGCAAGCTGGTCTTTAATGCCATAGTGGTCGAGGCAGGTACCACAGGTAAGGATCTCGACACCCTGCTCGGCCAGACCCTTCAGGTCATCGAGCACCGGCGAGCCCTCGACGGTGAGCTTGGCGCCGCCGTTGTAGAACAACATGGTCGCGGGCAGCTCCTCCTGCTGCGTCACAGCAAAGATGAAGGCCTTCATGAGCTTGTGGCCCAGCTCGTCGTCGCCACGGCCCATGCAATCGGTGTAGACGGAAATGACGAGTTTGCCCTTGCCGGCGCTGGCGTCACAGAAAGCGGCACCGTCCTGCTCGGGGTCCGCAACGGCCACGACGCCAGAGGTCGCCACGGTCACGTGCCACTCGGCGTCAGAAACCTTCTCGACCGAGGCCGTGCAGCCCTTCTCCTGCGCCATCTTGGAAATGTTCTTGACGGCGGTCTCGTTGTCGACCGAGGTCACCACGGCACCCTCTCCATCGAGCTGCTTCAGGGCTTTGAGCGTCTTAACGACGGGCAGCGGGCAGGCATCGCCCATGGCATTGACTTCAATCTTGGTAGACATAGCTTTTCCTTTCGAAAGAACCGTTCTAGAGAACGGTAAACAGTTACATAAACGTGCGGGCTAGCGAACAACGTGGACGGCAGGACCGCCTGGCACCGGCTCGCACACGCGACCGACGACGGCGGCAATACGTCCTTCGGCATGCAGACGGCGCGCAAGCTCATCCACATCGGCAGCAGGCACCGCGATGAGCAAGCCGCCCGAGGTCTGCGGATCGTACAGCGCATCCAACATACCCGGCTCCAGGTCCTCGTCGGCAGCCACACGCGGGCCAAAGAAGTCCTGGTTGCGGTAGGCGCCGGCGGGGATAATGCCCAGGCGCGCCATGTCGAGCACCTGATCAAAGAGCGGTACCGCTCCCGACGCAAGCTCAACCTGCACGCCCGAGCCCTCGGCCATCTCGCACGCGTGCCCGATCAGGCCAAAGCCCGTAATGTCGGTGCAGCCGTGAAGTTCGAGCCCCTCGGCCAAACGGATCGGGGCCTCGTTGAGGGTGCGCATAGAATCAAACATCCGGCTGGCCTCGTCCTGCTCGATAAGCTCGCCCTTAATGGCCGTGGTGATGATGCCCGAGCCGATCGCCT
>CAMQPJ010000265.1 GCA_947003675.1 uncultured Collinsella sp.
GCCGTGCGCGACATGGGCTACATGCCCGAGCAGGTGCAGGACTTCTACCCCACGCCGTCCACCATGTCGACGTGCATGTACTACACCGGCGTGGACCCGCGCACCATGCAGCCGATCTATGTGGCGCGCGACCCGCACGAGAAGGCCATGCAACGTGCGCTCATCCAGTATCGCAAGCCCGAGAACTACAAGCTCGTGCGCGAGGCGCTGGAAAAAGCCGGCCGCCGCGATCTGATTGGCTACACCAAGCATTGCCTGATTCGTCCCGTGCCGCCGCGCCCGGGCGAGACATCTGCCAACGGCGGGCATGGAACCGGCAAGAAGGGCGGCAAGCCGCACGGTGGCGCCGGCAAGGGGCCCAAGGGTAGCAAGGGGCACAGCGGCATGTCGCGCGCACAGAACACTGCCGGTCGCAATCGCGCAGCCCAGGGGCGTCAGGGCGCCAACGGAGGCGGACGCCGCAACTAGGGCAGCGGTGCGCTCGCTGCATCCACCCCACACGCGTGGCGCAGCGAACGCATTGCCTCAACGAGGATGACGCCGGCGATAGCGACCGTAATTGCCACGTCGAGCGGCGTGTTCACAAACCACAGCAGGCCCATGAGATACGACCCGGCATTAAAGGCAAAGTGCAGCAGGATCGTGTAGCGGAGCTTTCCGGTCGTCACGAGCACCCAGCCAAAGATGAGGCCGGCGGCACCCGCGTAGCAACCCTGCACCCAATTCATGTGCATAAAACCGAAAATTACCGCCTGCAGCACAATCGCCGCGGCGATACCCCACGTGCTTGGGGCCGCCCAGGGCACCATGGCGCCATCCTGCGCGCTAACACGACGCCGGCGCTTCCAAAGTGGGCGGCACTGCGGATTAAACGCTCGGAGCGAAAACTCAAAAATAATGCCGCGCACCAGCAGCTCTTCACAAAACGGGGCGCCGAGCACCGTGGTCAGGACGGCGAGATAGCTGGTGTCGCCCATACCCGTTTCCTCGACAAGTTCGCTGTAATCGGCCGCCGCCTCGGGCAACAGCGACAGCACAGCGTCGGTCACGTAGCCAACGACCACCTGCAGGGCCAGGCCAATCACGATAACGCAAGCGATGCGTTTCCACGCCCCACGCGCTCCCCCACCGAGCGGATGCTCGCTTTGTCGTCGTGCCATAAACGAACGCGGCCACAGATAACGCCACCACAGCAGCGCCATCAAAAACGATGCCGTCTGCGCGACGGCCTGAAGCAATTGAATGTCGAGGTCATCGATCGAAAAACCCATGAACACCGATGCGACGCCAAGGGCGGAGAACAAAACGACGCTCAGGGCAATATCGGCAGCGACGACGCCAAAACAGGCAAGCGCCCAAATCATCGCATTGAGCATGCCAACCTCCTCAAAACCGTTCCCTAGTTCTACCACAACTCGGCAGAGAGCTGATCCCATGGGGACGGAGGAAAACGGATCACTTATTGATGAGAATCGGGCGCAGTGCCAAAAGCCCCGCTGGGCGAGATGTCGAACGGGAAGGTGCCGCAGCGATTGAACGCGGCGATAAACATGCGGATGGCGTTGGACGGCGTGGTGCCCACGAGCTGGGTTGCCGCCGCGAAGGCTACCTTCTCCTCGGGCAAGACCTTCGCGACTACGGGGGTCATGTGTTCTGCCATGGCGCTTCCTTTTTGAAACGACGGTAGTGCGGATAGATGCGGGCCACGCGGCTGGGCAACGGGCTGTGAAGGCAACCCGATTGGCCCGCATCCGGAGTTTGTTTCTGCGGCGTTGGTATTACTAGGTATTCCTAAGTATTACCCCGCAGATAGAATACCACACCCGACCCCATGGGGACGGAGGAAAACGAATCATTTTGTTGCTGAGTAAGTTTTTAGAGCGTGATGATGTCCGAGATATCGAGGGCTTGAGCGTCGACGACATCGTGCGTGGCGAGCAAGAGCGTGCGACCGTCGAGCAGGTCTAGCACGGCCTCGGCCGTCGCATCGCGCGCGGCGGCGTCCAGGCCGGTAAAGGGCTCATCCAGAATGACGGCACAGCCGCCACACAGCAGGGCGCGGGCAATCTCGACACGGTGGCGCTGCCCGCCCGAAAGCTCGACCACGCGCGCATGCACGTCGATTCCCGGCACCAACCGGCGCAGCAAGGTCGTAGCGTTCGAAGCATCCACGCGCGCATCGGCACACACCAGCACGTTATCCAAAGCCGAGCTGCCCTCTACCAAGCGTGCATCCTGAAACACCATCGAGCACGGCGCGCACTCCCCCGCTGCCAACGAAAGCAGCGTCGACTTGCCCATGCCCGAAGCGCCCATCACGCAGATACGCCCACCCGCAGGCACGTTGAGCACCAGACCATCCAGCGCCGGCGCCCAGGGCGCACGATCGCCCACGGCAAGCGCAAGCTCCGCTGCGGCGTCATCGCTCGCAGCCCCCGCACGCCCGCGCAGTCCATGCCCATGCGCCCGCACGGCCGCGCGCCACGCCACGGGTCCCGAAACCCGCAGCAGCCACACCAGCACGCGCTCACACGCCCACGAGGCGGCAACGACCAGCACGGTCCACGCCAGCAAATCAGCCGTCTCAATCAAAAGCTTTGCCTGAT
>CAMQPJ010000266.1 GCA_947003675.1 uncultured Collinsella sp.
CCCCCACCCCCCCCCCCCCCCCCGCGGGGGGGTTTTTTTTTTGGGGGGCCGCCGGCGTTTTCTTAATCTCGTTTGGCCCCCCCGGGGGGGGGGGGGGGGCCCCCCCCCCCCCCCCCCGCTTCGTTTTGTCCATTGTGCTTGGCTAGTCCTCGAGCAGGTCCTCGATAAAGCCGACACGGTAGTTCTTGAAGATGACCTCGCCGCCGTCTTGCGTGGCGTCCAGGTCGACATCGCCCATGATGCCAAAGTCGTGGTCGCCATCCTCGTCGGCAAAAATCTGGTGCACATGCCACACGTGCTGCGTTTTCTCGTCGGACTCATCGATGGTAAACATCGCGGCGCTGCGGGCGTCGCCGTTGGTGAGAATTTCCTCGTGCTGCTCATAATAGGCATCGAGGGCCTTTTGCCAGCGGACCTCGCTCATGCCCCAGTCCTCGTCGAGCTCGCCCAGATCGCGCATGTGTCCGCGGGCTGCAAGGGCCACGCGGCGGAAGAGTGCATTGCGCACCAACAGCGTACAGCCGCGGCGGTCCGCCACGACCTCGTCGATGCCCTGCGGCGGCGCGGCGTCGAGGGCTGCCGGATTGCCGGCGTTCTCCCACTCGTCCACCAGGCTCGAGTCGACCGAGCGCACCACAAAGCCGAGCCACGAAATGATGTCACGCAGGCGCTCGTCGCGCTTCTCAATGGGCACGGTGCGGTCGAGCGAACGATAGGCTTCTGCCAGGTAGCGCAGCAGAATGCCCTCGGAGCGGGCGATGCCGAGCTTTTGGATATAGCCCTTAAAGTCGCTCGCGCTCTCCAGCATGTCGCGCAGAACGCTCTTGGGCGAGAGCTGGTAGTCGTTGGCCCAAGGTACTTCTTGGCAGTACTTGTCGAAGGTGGCATCGAGCAAGTCCTCGAGCGGCTTTTCGTAGGTGACATCCTGGATGCGCTCCAGGCGTTCTTCATATTCGACGCCGTCAGCCTTCATTTCGGCCATCGCGCGGTCGCGCGCGGCGCGCTCCTGTGCACGCAGCACCTGCTTGGGGTCCTCGAGCGTAGCCTCGACCATCGAGATCAGATCCATGGTATAGGTCTCACTCTCGGGGTCGAGCAGCTCCAGGGCGGCAAGCAAAAACGGCGAGAGCGGCTGATCGAGCGCAAAGTCCTCGGGCAGGTCGACCGTCAGCGCGTAGTCGATGTCCGGCGCGGCGTCAGCCGGAGCGTCGGGCGCGGGCGGCACCTCGGTGCGAACGACGACGCCGGAGTCGATGAGCGTGGCGAAGATCTCGTCGGCACGAACCTCGAGCTTTGCCTTTTCCTCGGGCGTTTGCAGGCTTGTCTCGATGAGGTCGTGCACGCGGGCGCGAGCGTCGCCGCCCTGCTCGACCACGCTAATCACCATGGAGTGCGTGATACGCAGGCGCGGCTTGAGCGTTTCGGGCTGCGTCTCGATCAGACGCTCAAAGGTCTGCTTGTTCCAGGTGACAAAGCCCTCGGGGGCCTTTTTCTTTTTAATCTTACGGAGTTTTTTGGGGTCGTCGCCCGCTTTGGCCATAAGCTTGGCATTCTCGATCTCGTGCTCGGGTGCCTCGGCAATTACCATGCCCTCGGTATCAAAGCCAGAGCGACCGGCGCGACCGGCGATCTGATGGAACTCGCGGGCGCGCAGGCGACGCATCTTGTAGCCGTCGAACTTGGTGAGCGCGGTGAGCACCACAGTATGGATGGGTACGTTGATGCCGACGCCGAGTGTGTCGGTGCCGCAAATGACGGGCAACAGGCCCTGCTGCGCCAGGCGCTCGACCAGTAGGCGATAGCGCGGCAACATGCCAGCATGGTGCACGCCGACGCCGCAGCCGAGCAAGCGCTTGAGGATCTTGCCGAAGGCCGTCGAGAAGCTCGTGCCCTTGGCCGCCTCCTTGATGGCCTCGCGCTGCTCCTTGCTGGCAATGCCAAAGTTGGCGAGCGACTGTGCCGTCGCAAGGGCGGCATCCTGGCTAAAGTGCACGATATAGAGCGGGGCCTCTCCACGGCGCATGGCGAGCTCGACGGTACCCTCGAGCGAGGTCGTCACGTAGTCGTAGCTCAGCGGCACGGGGCGTGGGGCATCGACGACTAAGTCGCAGGTAGCGCCGGTGTGTTCCTCGAGTGAGGCGGCGATGGCAGTGACATCGCCGAGCGTGGCGCTCATGAGCATGAATTGCGTGTGAGGCAGGGTGAGCAGCGGCACCTGCCAGGCCCAACCGCGATCAGGGTCGGCAAAGTAGTGGAACTCGTCCATGGCGACGCAGCCAACATCGGCATCTTCGCCCTCGCGCAGCGCGTCGTTGGCAAGGATTTCGGCCGTGCAGCAGATGACGGGCGCCTTGGTGTTGATATGCGTATCGCCGGTGATCATGCCTACGTTATCGCGGCCGAGCACCTGCACAAGGTCGAAAAACTTCTCGCTGACCAGAGCCTTGATGGGGGCCGTGTAGTAGCAGCGCTTGCCCTGCGCCATGCCCATAAAGAGCATGCCCAGCGCGACAAGCGACTTGCCCGATCCGGTCGGTGTCCCCAAAATGACATGGTCACCGGCGGCTAGATCCATGAGGGCCTCTTCCTGGTGGT
>CAMQPJ010000267.1 GCA_947003675.1 uncultured Collinsella sp.
AGCATCGCCCGAATCTGAACGACGGCATCGCGCAGACGCGCCGCCTCCTCAAAGTCCATGGCGGCGGAAGCGTTGCGCATGTCTTCCTCCATGGTCTCGACGATCCGCACGAGCTCGTCATGCGGCAGCCCTTCCAGCTGCTCGGCGAGCGTCTGCTCGGGCGCCACCGTCTCCGGCGCGGCGCCCTCGCCGTTTTCGTCGGGCGTATAGAACGCACCGTGACCCAGCGAATCGCCTCTCGAGCGCCCCTTCGAGCCCACAGTCTTTTCGGCCTCGGTAATAAAGCTCGAGATGTCGTTAATGGCCTTGCGGACCGTCTTGGGCACAATGCCATGCTCTTCGTTATATGCCATCTGAATCTCGCGACGGCGCTGCGTCTCCTCGATGGCTTCTTTCATCGAATCGGTCACAACGTCTGCATACATGATGACCTCGCCGTCGGCATTACGGGCCGCACGGCCAATCGTCTGAATCAACGAACGGCGATTGCGCAAGAAACCTTCCTTGTCAGCGTCGAGAATTGCCACCAGCGAGACCTCGGGAAGGTCAAGACCCTCGCGAAGCAGGTTAATGCCAACGAGAACATCGATCTTTCCCTCGCGCAGCGTTCGCAAGATCTCGACACGGTCCATCGTCGCCGTATCGGAATGCATGTAGTTGACCTTAATGCCGGCATCAAGCAGATGGTCGGTCAGGTCCTCGGCCATGCGCTTGGTGAGCGTGGTCACCAGCACGCGCTCCTTGCGGGCAACGCGCTCGCGAATCTCGTCCTCAAGATCGTCAATCTGCCCACGAACCGGACGCACATCGATCTTGGGGTCGAGCAGACCGGTCGGACGAATAATCTGCTCAACGTCGTTCTGGCTAACCCGCAGCTCATAGTCGCCCGGCGTGGCCGAAACGTAGATGAACTGGGGAATCCTCGCCTCAAACTCATCGAAACGAAGCGGGCGGTTATCGAGTGCCGAAGGCAGACGAAAACCATGCTCAACCAGCGTCACCTTACGCGAGCGGTCGCCTTCGTGCATGCCGCGGATCTGCGGCACCGTTACATGGCTCTCGTCGATGATGCAGAGCATATCCTTAGGAAAGTAATCGATCAGGGTAAACGGCGGCTCGCCCGGTTTTCGGCCGTCCAGATGACGCGAGTAGTTCTCGATACCGTTACAGAAACCCATGGTCTCGAGCATCTCGAGATCATAGTCGGTACGCTGCTGCAGACGCTGCGCCTCGAGCAGCTTATCAGTCGCCTTGAGCTCGGCCACACGCTTCTCGCACTCTTCGCTGATTGATTTCAGAGCCGCTTTGACCTTAGGCTTCTCAGTCACGTAGTGCGAGGCCGGCCACACGGGAATGGCCTCGTACTCACGCAGCATCTCGCCGGTGACCTCGTCGATCTCGGCAATCAGCTCGACCTCGTCGCCAAAGAACTCAAACCGCAACGGATGCTCGGCATAGGGCGGATACACGTCGACGACATCGCCGCGCACGCGGAAGGTGCCACGTGCCAAATCATAGTCATTGCGATCGTACTGGATATCGATAAGCGCATGGATAAAGTCATCGCGCTCGAGCGGCACCTTCTTGTCGACGTTCGGAGCTAGGCCCGCATAGTCCTCGGGGGAGCCAATGCCATAGATACACGAGACCGATGCGACGACGATCACATCGCGTCGAGATAGCAGCGATGCCGTCGCCTGATGGCGCAGCATCTCGACCTCTTCGTTAATCGAGGAGTCTTTCTCGATATACGTATCACTCTGCGGTACATATGCCTCGGGCTGATAGTAATCGTAGTACGACACAAAATAGACCACGGCGTTGTTAGGGAAGAATTCCTTGAGCTCGCTCGCGAGCTGAGCGGCAAGCGTTTTATTGGGAGCCATGACCAGCGTCGGCTTCCCCAGGGCCTCAATAGTCTTAGCCATCGTGAAGGTCTTGCCCGAACCAGTCACGCCCAGCAAAACCTGATAGCGATCTCCGTCCCTCACACCCTGCACAAGCGACTCAATGGCCTTAGGCTGGGAACCGGCGGGCTCGTATGGAGACAGGACCTTAAACGGCACCTCAGAGCCCTCAACGCCAAAACGTTTGAGCTCTCCTCCAACACGCTCAACTTCAAATTCCGCCATGGATACTCCTAACTCATACATCTGCAGTATACGCAGGCGGCAGGCATAGTCCTATACGAACCGATCGGGATAGAGGGTCTTGTAGCGAGCCCAGGCATTATTGACACGAATCAGATACGCCTGCGTCTCGGGAAAGGTGATTGCATTATGAAGCGACGTGCTCTGCTGCGCCCATCCGTCGACATTGCCCATGCCGGCGTTATAGGCGGCAATGGCACTGTCAGTCGACCCGTTAAAATACGTTAGAAGATACGAAAGATACGCACAACCAAACTCGATGTTCGTAGCGGGATCGTTAAGGTCGCCGGCTGAATACTCGCTGCCATCGACAAGACCCTTGGCAATCATATCCTGGGCAGTCTCGGGCATCAGCTGCATCAATCCCCGTGCGCCTTGATTCGACTCAGCCTCGGGATCCCAATTCGATTCCGACTTTATGACAGCGCACACCAGATACGGATC
>CAMQPJ010000268.1 GCA_947003675.1 uncultured Collinsella sp.
CAATCGCGTCCACGCGCTCGGCCGTACCGGGGGCGCAGGTGAGCGACGTGTCCTGATTGAGATACGCGTTCTGGACGGTACCGAGCGCCATCATGCCAAACTCGTCGGACATACCAAAGCGCGTCACCATATTACGGGCGAGCTTGGTGGCCTGCTCGATGTCGTTGGCGGCGCCGGTCGTCATCTCTCCAAAGATGAGCTCCTCGGCTGCGCGGCCACCGCAATAGACAGCGAGCTTGTCCAAGACCTCCTGGCGCGTCGTCAGGAAGCGCTCGTCCTCCTCGACCTGCATGGTATAACCAAGAGCACCGCTCGTGCGCGGCACGATGGTGATCTTCGTGACCGGCGCAGAGCCCTTCTGGCGAGCGGCAACGATGGCATGGCCGATCTCGTGATAAGAAACGACCTGCTTCTCGTGGTCGGACAGCACCGTGGACTTACGCTGTTGGCCGGCAATGACGACCTCCACCGACTCCTCGAAGTCGTCCTGGGTTGCACGCTTGCGACCCTCGCGAACGGCGCGCAGGGCGCCCTCGTTGATGATATTGGCCAGGTCGGCGCCCGAGGCACCGGGCGTGGCGCGGGCAATCGCGGTCAGGTCGATCGGCGGCTCGGTCTTCACGCTCTTGGCATGCAGCTCGAGGATGTTCTTGCGGCCGGTCAGATCGGGCAGCTCGACGGGGATGCGGCGGTCAAAACGACCGGGGCGCAGTAGAGCGGGATCGAGACTGTCGGGGCGGTTGGTTGCGGCAAGGACAACGATACCCTTATGGTTATCGAAGCCATCCATCTCGGTCAGCAACTGATTGAGCGTCTGCTCGCGCTCGTCGTTGCCGCTAAAGCCGCCGCCATCGCGCTTCTTACCGATGGTATCGATCTCATCGATAAAGACGATACACGGTGCCTTTTCCTTGGCCTGCTTAAACAGGTCACGAACCTTAGCAGCGCCGCGACCGACAAACATCTCAACGAACTCAGAGCCCGAAATGCTAAAGAACGGAACACCGGCCTCGCCGGCAACAGCCTTGGCAAGCAGGGTCTTACCGGTACCCGGAGGGCCAACAAGGAGAGCACCACGCGGCAGCTTGGCGCCGATCTCCTCGTAGCGCTGCGGCTTCTCCAGAAAGTCGACGACCTCCTTGAGGGACTCCTTGGCCTCTTCCTGACCGGCGACGTCCTTAAAGGTCACGCCCACGTCCTTGGAGGCGATCACGCGCGCGCCGGACTTACCCAGTCCGCCGCCGCCAAAACCGCCGCCGCCAAAGTTCATCGACGGGCCGTCATCGCCCATAGCCTTCTTCATGCGGCGGTTGAGCCACCAACCGATGAGGAAGAAAATCGCCATGGGAAGAATGAGTGTGAGCAGGTAGTAGGTCATCAAACCCGAGTTTTTATCGGGAACGACCGACTCCAGCGAAGCGCCAGACTCAAGCACGCGATCGGTAAAGCCCGCGTCATTCGGCACACCGGTCGTCTTGTAGGCGATGTTCTCGTCCTCGCCCTTCTTGGTGTAATAAATCGAGTAATCGTCCGTGTTGTACTCGACCTTGTCGACGCTCTTCTTATCGAGCGCTTTGACAAACGTCGAGTAATCGGTCTTCGTAATCTGCTGCGTGTGACCGATGTTGGGGAACAGAACGGTCGAGAGCACGAGGTAGACGACGAAGGCGATGAGCACGTAGAGAATCATATTCCGTCTACGTTTGTTGTCATCCATCTCCATCTGCTTGAACTCCATCTACTGGGGTTGATAATGCTTTCTAGAATACCCAACCCGGACGGCGATAAACCGACGCCGGGCACGAAAGGACAGAGATGGCATCACTGTAAGTCGGCAAGGTTCAAATCTATACAGGCGACGGCAAGGGCAAGACGACGGCTGCGCTGGGGCTCGCGCTGCGCGCGACGGGCTACGGGCTCGACGTTCTTAGGCTGCAGTTTGCCAAGAAACTGCACTGCGCCGAACACGATGCCGCGCCGCGCCTGGGGCTGCGCATCGTACAAGCTGACCGCGACACGCCCGAGGCTTGCGCCGCACAGATCATGGAGCTCGCATGCGAGCAGATATCACAGGTCGACGTTCTGATTTTGGACGAACTCGGCGAGGCCATGCGCCGCGGCTTCGTGACACGCGAGGATGTCGAAGCGCTGATCGCGATAAAGCCCGCCACCACGGAACTCGTGCTCACCGGCCGCGGGCTGCTGCCGTTGGCCGACCTCGCGGACTTAGTCACCGAAATACGTCCCATCAAACACTACTTCGACGAAGGCCTCCTAGCCCGCCAAGGCATCGAATACTAATTGATTCGTTTTCCGCCAACACCTACAGCTCATAAGGAAGTTGCGGTGGAATAGTACTTGTTTGACGGTCCGCAAGGGCTTTTCAGGAACTATTTCACCGCAACTTATCAGGGGTATCTGACGGATGAGCTAGGCGGTGGCGCGGCCTAGCCAGTTGCCGCTGTGGTGGTAGATGGTGAACATCGTGGCCGTGATGAGCCAGGTTACGGGGTAAACCAGCAGCAGATGCTCAAGTGACGGATCGAACGGCATAATCGCAAACACCCAGATCACCCTGAGCACGACGGTGC
>CAMQPJ010000269.1 GCA_947003675.1 uncultured Collinsella sp.
CCTGGACCCGCGAACCAAGTTGCTCTTGGGCTTTGTGTTTCTGATCACGACGCTCGCGGTCAGTAGCTTCCGCGGACTGGTCCCGGTCGCAATCTTCGTTGTCCTGATCTATGCCGTGTCCCGGGTGCCGCTTCGCCGTGTCCTGTCATCGATGGCGCCGCTGCTGGCGATCGTCGTGGTGGTCGCGGTGCTCAACCTGTTTTCCGACCAGAGCGGGCGCATTCTGTGGCAGCTCGGCTTTTTGCAGATAAGCGAGGGCTCGCTGCATTCCGCCGCCTTTATGGCGTGCCGCCTGACCTTGATGATGGCCGGTATGAGCGCTATCACGCTCACCACACCGACGCTCGACCTCACCGCGGGCTTTGAGCGCCTGCTCGCGCCGTTTGCGCGTGTGGGACTTCCTGCGCACGAGCTCGGCATGATCATGGGTATCGCGCTGCGCTTTATGCCGCAGTTTGCCACCGAGATGAAGCAGACGGCCGATGCGCAGGCGAGCCGCGGTGCGCGCGTGACGGGAGGCCCGCTCGGCGGCGTGCGTATGCTCGGCAGTGTGGCGATTCCGCTGTTCACGGGCGTGTTCCGTCATGCCGAAACGCTGTCTGCCGCCATGGATGCCCGTTGCTATCATGGCGAGCAGGGCCGCACACGTCTGCATGCGCTTGCATTTGGCCGCGGCGACGCGTTGGCGGCGGTGGTGACGGCGTTGCTGCTCATCTGCGTCATTGTCATCAATCTTCAACTTGTTTAGGCGCGATTCGAGCGCAGGAAAGGGGTCCCTATGACCGACAACGATCGCACGGCGCAGCTCGAGCGCGCCTGTTCGTATCTTAGGCGTATTCCGGCGTGGTATCTTGCCACGATCGACGTGACGGACGGACATCAGCCGCGCGTGAGGCCGTTCTCGTTTGCCATGGTCGATGATGGCAAGCTGTGGTTTTGCACCTCGCGCGATAAGGACGTGTGGGCGGAGTTGAGCGCGAATCCCAAGTTTGAGCTCTCGGGCTGGAAGCCGGGGGAGTGCTGGATCGTGTTAACTGGCGAGGCCGCGCTCGAGGACGACGCGGTCGTGAGCGACCGGGTGCGCCAAGCCGGCTTTAAGCACATGGTGGGCATCGGCGAGCAACACGATAGTGCCAACGACGGTCGCCTTGCGTTTTTCTCGGTGCGAAATATCGCCGCCCGTTTCTGTGATATCGACGGCAGCGAGGAGCGCCTGGAGCTTTAGCCCTAGGGTAGCTAAAACAGCCCCGACCCAAAAAGACTAGTGCCAGGAGGACACATGGACGGATTGAATACGGTGTTGGAGTATCTGACGTCGGTGCCGGCATGGTATTTGGCGACGAGCGTTGACGGACAGCCGCATGTGCGTCCGTTTTCGTTTGCGCAGATCCAGGACGGCAAGCTGTGGTTTGTAACGGCGCGCACCAAAGACGTGTGGCAAGAGCTGCTGCAAAATCAACGCTTTGAGGCCACGAGTTGGTGGCCGGGCCATGGTTGGCTCATCTTGCGCGGGCGTGCGGGTCTGGATGACCAAGCCGCTCCCGATATGCGCGAGGCAGGCTGGAAGCACCTGGAGCGCCTAGGCGAGCACTACGAGGGCGCAGACGATCCCACGCTCGTCTTCTTTAGCGTGGAGGAACCCGAGGCCTTTATCTGCAACCATGACGAATGGGTGCCGGTCGAGCTCTAAACGAGTCTCTCAGCAAGCTTCGACAATTCAAATTCTCGCATGTAGCGGGCCCCACATTGCAACGTCACCGTAAGGCGCACTGGGCAATATGGGGCCCGCATTTATTTGTCAATTCCTTCGAGTGAATGTGTCGGGACTGTTTCAATGCATGAATATGTAAAAGATTTGCGTATATATGCATCTTTTGGTGCTAAAGTTTCAACCCACTTCATAACGACGGCTGCGGGATGCGCATTGGTGCATAACTGCAGACAAGGAGTCCGATATGTCTTTAAAGGTTGGAATCGTCGGTGCGGCTGGATATGCCGGCGCCGAGCTCATTCGCCTCGTCCTCGGTCATCCCGAGTTTGAACTTGCTGCCATTACGTCCAACGCCGATGCCGGCCAGCCGTTGTCTGCGGTGTACCCGAGCTTCGCCGGCGTAAGCGATCTTGTCTTCACGACGCACGATGCTCCCGAGCTTACATCCTGCGACGCTGTCTTTTTGGCCGTGCCGCACACCGCCGCCATGGCGCAGGTGCCCGCCCTGCTTGCCGCAGGCGTTTCCTGCTTCGACCTGTCTGCCGACTACCGCCTGAGCGATCCGGCCGTGTTCGAGGCGTGGTATGCCGCCGAGCACACGAGCCCCGAGCTGCTCAAGACCCGCGCTTTTGGCCTGCCCGAGCTGTTCTGCCAGGACTTGGAGACCGCTGCATCCGACCACGCCGATGGCAAGCCCGTACTGGTTGCCTGCGCCGGTTGCTATCCCACCGCAACGAGCCTTGCTGCCGCGCCTGCCGTGCGTGCGGGCTGGGTGGCCGAGAGCGGCCCCGTGGTCGTTGACGCTATCAGCGGCGTGACAGGTGCCGGTAAGTCCTGTAACGCCCGCAC
>CAMQPJ010000270.1 GCA_947003675.1 uncultured Collinsella sp.
AAGGCCGCCGCACCTACGGCAACCTGCTCAAGTACCTCAAGACCACGGTGAGCTCCAACTTTGGCAACGTGTTGTCCGTGACCGTCGCGAGCCTGTTCCTGCCGTTTTTGCCCATGAGCGCCCTGCAGCTAGTACTGCTGTCGCTGGTTTACGAGATCGTGTGCATTGCGCTGCCGTGGGACACCGTCGATGACGCCTGGACCGCCCGCCCGCGCGCCTGGGACGCCGCGTCCATCAAAGGCTTTATGCTCGAGCTTGGCCCTGTGAGCTCGCTGTTTGACATCGTGACCTTCGCCGCGCTCTTCTTTGTGGTGTGCCCCGCCGCCGTGGGCGCGAGCTGGGCCGAGCTTGCCGCCGCGGGCAATGTTGCCGGCATGGCAACCTTTGCGGCGATTTTCCAGAGCGGCTGGTTTGTCGAGTCTATGTGGTCGCAGACGCTCGTGATCCACATGCTGCGCTCCCCGCGCCTGCCGAGCTCGCGCGACCACGCCGCGCCTGCGCTGTGCGTGCTCACCGTGCTGGGCCTGGCACTTGTCACCTGGCTGCCGGCAAGCCCCATCGCCGACGCGCTGGGCCTCATGACGCTACCCGCAATCTTTTTCGCACTGCTCATCGGCATCGTTGCCGCCTACATCGCGCTCACTCAACTGGCAAAGCGCCGCTACATCGCCCGCCACGGCGAGCTGCTGTAGCACGGTGAGCCGCCACAGTAGACAGCCCAAGGGCAAAACCACCACAAAGGTGCCTGTCCCCTTTGTGGTGGTTAGCTAGTCTTGGGGTGTCCAGGACCAGAAGAAGTTGATGAGGGCTACGCGCGAGGAGGCACCTGTCTTTTTGTTGATCGAAGCGATGTGGCGATAGAGCGTGGAGCGCGAAAGGAAGAGTGCCGCTGCCACGTCCTGCACGCTGTCGTCCGAAACGACCAGTGCCTCCAGAACATCGCGCTCGCGCTTGGTGAGCCCAAAGGCGGCAACGAAGCCATCGAGCCGATCGTCAAACGAAAGTTCCGGCACCTCCAGGGGCACCGTGTCGGCCTGGCCGGGTTCACAGCTCACGCCAAGATCGTCGGTGGCAAGCGCCAGCCCGCCGTGCGTCGCCTCGCCCTCACCGTCTTGTCCAAACTGTCCCAACAGCGAAATCGCGATGCCGACAAACAGCACGAGCACGACGCTCACTGCCGCCAGCACGTTTTGACTCGAGATAATCGCCACTGCCGGAGCCGTCACGAGCATCGAGCAAACGTTGTTGATAACACGGCCCATGCACGGCCACAGATACGCCCAGCGGGCATACATCGAAATCGCGGCGAACTTCGCGGTGAAGAACACCACGAAAAAGCCCGTGCCAAGATAAAAGATAATCGTGGCGGCAAGCGTGTTGCCACCGTTGCCATCGGTGATAAGCACAAAGAACGAGAGCGCGGACAGCATGGCGGCGCACGTCATGATGATATTCATATACGAACGCCCACGCAGGTCATACAGGACGCCGGCGGCAAGGGCGCTCACAACCAGCAGCAAGCGCGGCCAGTCGCCCAGATCGATAGCGCCAGCGGCATGCGAGGTCGTAAGGCCGGCATTGAGGGCCGCGAACACGCCGGTGAGGCAAGCGGTCGCCACCGTCAGACGCACCACGGCACCCTGAAAGGCCGCCTTTGCCTCGGGGTCATCGTGCCACCTGGCGCCACGCTCCGACGCATCGACCGATAGCTCGGCAATCTCGACCTCGAACTCGGGCGCAGGCTCATCACGCAATTTAGCGCGGCGGACACCGTGAAGCAGCCCCACCAGCGCAATCGCACAGGCAATGAGAACAGACTGCTGGGGAATGCCCGCAGGCATCACCATATGGTTGAGCACCTGCACCAAAATGCCCGCAGCATAGGAAACCGCCACGGCGCGCGCCAGGCAGGGCGTCTGCGCAAAACGCCGCGCAAGATTGGCATGGGCGGTCGATCCGCAATAGCCCAGCGCACAGCACGCCACCAGGCCGCCGGCAATTACCACCTGAACCTGAACCGCCATAATCAACAGCAGCAATGCCGCCACCAGCAAAACGCCTGTGATGTCGCTCGTCGCGTCGATGGCATGGGGACGGCGATAGTACAGAACGGGACGCACAAAGAAGCCAATCGCGCTCGCGCCGATGACAAGGCTCTCAAAAATAACGACCTCGTTTGGAGACACAAACTCGGCCATGCGCACATCAAAGAGATACTCGCACGTCAAAAACGTGAAGAAGAACAGCGCCAGGCATATAATCTCCCGAATGCCCCGACGCAAATATGCGGTTGTGTCTCCCATGCCCCTCATGGTTAACCCCCCGGCCGCTCAATTGTCTGGAATTCTATTTTAATAAAGAACCAATCTCGATATCAAAGTCAGACTCGAAATGCTGCTAATTCGACCCCAGTCGTCCACATCACGCCGCGATTTTGAGCCGCATGGCCAAGATGGAGCACGCGCGACCTCTAGCTCGGCAAGGAGTGTCTCCAACTGCCACTCATTTAAGTACGTCCCCAATGAGTGCGACGGAATGGCTCCCCTTGGCAGC
>CAMQPJ010000271.1 GCA_947003675.1 uncultured Collinsella sp.
CCATCCTGTGGATTGGCGGCCGCATGATTCTCGCCGGCAAGCTGGGCGTGGGCTCTCTCACGGGCTTTATGAGCTACGTGCTGCTGATCATGAACTCGCTCATGATGATTTCCAACGTGTTTTTGCTGCTCACGCGCGCTCTCACGAGTGTGGGCCGTATCGCAGGGGTGCTCGATGAGGAGCCCTTTATCGCCAACCCTGCGGGAGACCTCGCGACTGCGGCGCCAGCGGACGGCAGTGTCGAGTTTCGCGACGTTTCCTTTAAATACCGCGCGGATGCAGCCGAGGATGTGCTCGAGCATATCGACCTTCGCGTCGAGAGCGGCTCGACGGTGGGCATCCTCGGCGGCACGGGCTCGGGTAAGAGCTCGATTGTGCAGCTGATTGCGCGTCTGTACGACGCCACCGAGGGCGTCGTACTTGTGGGCGGACACGACGTGCGCGACTACGACCTGGTCGCCTTGCGCGACGCCGTGGGCATTGTGCTGCAAAAGAACGTGTTGTTCACGGGCACCGTGCGCGAGAACCTGCAGTGGGGCAATCCGCAGGCGTCGGACGATGAGCTCCTCGCGGCTTGCCGCGCAGCGTGCGTGGACGAGTTCCTTGATCGCATCGGCGGGCTGGACGGCGAGTTGGGCCAAGGCGGCGCCGGTGTCTCGGGTGGTCAGAAGCAACGTCTGTGCATCGCGCGCACGCTGCTCAAGCATCCGCGCGTGCTCATTTTTGATGACTCCACCAGCGCGGTCGATATGGCGACCGACGCTAAGATTCGCGAGCACATCGCTCGGATCCCCGATACGACCGTGCTCATCATCGCCCAGCGCATCGCGAGCGTTATGGATGCCGATCGCATTGTGGTGCTGGACGACGGTCGTGTCCACGGCGTGGGCACGCACGAGGAACTGCTAGCGGGCGACAACATCTACCAGGAGATTTACGCCTCGCAGATGGAGTTTGCGGGGAACGTAGACGCCGGCGACGGCAGCGACGATGGCTGCGCGAATAATCCGTTTTCCTCCGTCCCCAGCAGATTACCCTTGGAAGGGGGCGAGCGCCATGCCTAAGACCGCAGCCCAAGCGCGCCCGGCCGACCTCAAGCGCACTGTGCGCCGTTTGCTCTCTTACATGGGCCATGCCAAGTTCTCGCTGCTGGCGGTGGGTATGCTTGCCTCCGTCGCGGCCATCGCGAGCCTCGCCGGCACCTACATGGTGCGCCCCATCGTCAACGGCCTGGCCACGGGCGGTGAGGAGCTGCTCGCCAAGCAGGTCATCGTAACGGCGATCATCTACGCCGCGGGCGTGCTCTCGGCCCTAGGCTACTCGCAGATCATGGTGCGCGCGGCCCAACGCGTGGTGTCCGACATCCGTCGCGACCTGTTCGCGCACATTCAGACGCTGCCGCTCAGCTATTTCGACAGTACGCGCTTGGGCGACATCATGAGCTTTTTCACCAACGACGTCGACACCGTCTCCGAGGCGCTCAACAACAGCTTTGCCAACGTGATTCAGGCGACCATTCAGGTGATCGGCACCACGGCCATGCTCATCATCCTCAACTGGCAGCTCACGATCATCACGCTCGTGTGCGACGCGGCCATCGTGCTGTACGCGCGCTACTCGGGTATCCGCTCCAAGCGCTTTTTTGCCGCCCAGCAGGCATCGCTCGGCGACTTGGATGGATATGTCGAGGAGATGGTCTCGGGCCAAAAGGTCATCAAGGTCTTCAACCACGAGCAGGCCAACGTGGCAGGTTTTGACGCGCGCAACCAGGAGCTGCGCCGCACCGGTGGCGCCGCGCAGGCCTACGCCAACTCGATGGTGCCCATGACCGTGGTGATCGGCTACGTCAACTACGCCATCGTCGCCGTGGCGGGCGGCATGCTCTGCATCAAGGGACTTGCCGACGTGGGTGCACTCGCGAGCTACCTGGTCTTTGTGCGCCAGGCGGCCATGCCCATCAACCAGTTTACGCAGCTGGGCAACTTCTTACTCAACGCGCTGGCCGGTGCCGAGCGCCTGTTTGCCGCCATGGACCTTAAGCCCGAGGTGGACGAGGGCTGCGTGGAGCTGGTGCAGACGGGCGACGCCGCGTGGGCGTGGAAGATTCCCGAGGGCCAGGGTGTGGGCACGTATGGACATCTGCACGATGTGGCCGCCGTTGGTGAATCGGGTCGTGCGGTGGCAGCCGACGGTACCGAGCTTGTTACCGGTCTGGTCCCGCTCGCCGGCGACGTGCGCTTCCATGCCGTGGACTTTTCTTACGTGCCGGGCACCCGCGTGCTCACGGATCTCAACCTGTTCGCCAAGCCGGGGCAAAAGATCGCCTTTGTTGGCTCGACGGGCGCCGGAAAGACGACCATCACTAACCTCATCAACCGCTTCTATGAGGTCGATGACGGCGAGATTACGTACGACGGCATCGACGTCAAGCATATCGCCAAGGCCAGCTTGCGCGGGTCGCTCGGCATTGTGCTGCAGGATACGCACCTGTTTAGCGGCACCATTGCGCAGAACATCCGCTTTGGCAAGCTCGACGCGACCGACGAGGAGG
>CAMQPJ010000272.1 GCA_947003675.1 uncultured Collinsella sp.
ACCGCAGGAAGCTTGGATACGCCTAGGCGCGGTCCAAGAAATCGTCCGCACCCCCCTTTGAGGCCGCCACCGGGCCTAAAACGGGAGATTATCCACTCTCATAGTCATCAAGGCTCGCAAGCTCTTATTCAGCCACCTCGCGCAGGGCCGACATCGTAGCCGCATATTGCTGCTGCAGCGCATGCATTCCCTCGCGAGCGCCGTCAACGGCATCAGCGCCACGCAGCGCTTCGGTCACCACGACCGCAGGCTCGTACAGATTATCGAATCCCAGATTCTGACTCACGCCCTTGAGCGTATGCGCTGCCATAAACGCACTCTTGGCGTCTCCCGCCGCCATGGCGGCCTCCAGCTTGTCTATGCTCTCGTCATCCAAAAACTTGAGGGCAAAACGGGCAAGCATTTCCTCGCCCATCAGCCGAGCGCACGCGTCATCATAATTGGCGCCGATCTTCTCATACGCCTCACGCATGGAAATCATGGATTAAAAACTCCTTTGGTCAAACTAAATCGTGGGAAACGCGGCGATATCGGCGGGGCGTGCCAACGTCTCGGCAATACGGTCTTGCACCTCGAGCAGGCAGTCGAGCAACAGCGGGTCAAAGGTGCCGCACTTACCGTCCAGAATCATCTGGATTGCCTCCTTGTGCGGGATAGCGTCCTTGTACACGCGCACGCTCGTCAGAGCATCGTACACATCGGCCACCGAGACCACCTGTGCGGCAATGGGAATTTCGTCGCCCTTAAGGCCATCGGGATAACCCCTGCCATCCCAGCGCTCGTGATGCCAACGCGCAATCTGGTACGCATATTCCATAAGCGCATTGCCGACGTGATGACGGCCCAGCTCAAGCAACATGTCGGCGCCGATCGTGGTATGCGTCTTCATAATCTCGAACTCCTCGGGCGTAAGACGCCCGGGTTTGTTGAGAATCGCATCGTCAATCGACATCTTGCCGATATCGTGCAGCGCCGAAGCCAGGGCAATCGTGGAGCGCTCCTCATTGTCGAGGGAGATCGCGCCGCTACGCTGGACCAGACAGCCAAGCAGCAGCTCGGTCAGCTTTTCGATGTTCGTAACGTGCCTGCCGCTCTCGCCATTGCGAAGCTCCATGACGCCAGCCATGATGTCGATGAGCATGCGACTGTTCTTGACGCGCTCGTTGTACTGCTGGGACAGCAGGCTCGTCAGGCGGCGCTGTTTGGCGTATAGGCGGATAGTGTTGCTTACACGGCGGCGTACGACACGGGAGTCAAATGGACGGCTGATATAGTCCGAGGCGCCCAGCTCATACGCGCGCAGAACCATATCATCGGAATCTTCGCTCGAAATCATGATGACAGGCAGATTGTCGATACCCGATCGGCGCGACAGATCGGCCAGCACCTCAACGCCGCTTATGCCCGGCATCACAATATCCAGCAGCACGAGCGACAACTTATCGCCATAGCGGTCGACCATGTCGAGCGCCGTACGACCGTTATCGGCCTCGAGGATGCAATACTCGTCCTTGAGCATCTCGTTGAGAATGGCTCGGTTCATCTCGGAGTCATCGATAATAAGCACCAAAGGCTTTTCGCTTTGGAAGGCCTCGATGGAATCGGAATCGGTCACGACCGTACCGGCTTTTGCCTTAGCGCGGCTCAGTAACTGGACAGCGCGGCCAACGCCCTCGTCGACCGTCTCGCCATGAATGCGAACACCACCAACACATGCCGTCAAGCTCACGTACTCATGGCCCGGAATAACCGTGGAATGAACGGCATCGGATACCTGATGCAGGCGACGGGTAAAGTCATCGGAGGGAATATCGGGCATGACGACCACAAACTTGTCGCAGCCATAGCGCACAAGCTCGTCAGTCGAACGAATACCGCTGCGTATGGCTGTCGCTACAGCACCGAGCGCAAGGTCGCCGGCATGGCGGCCACACGTATCGTTGAAGACCCTAAAATCATCAAGGTCGATCACCGCCACGCCGGCCTTCATGCGGGCGCTACGAAGCTTTTCTTCGTAATATCGGCGATTGCGCACACCCGTCAGCACGTCGGTGTAGACAAGGTCCTCTTCTGCGGCCTCCTGCTCATCGATCGGACGTACCATCAGCAAGACGTGAGGCTCGCCCTCGACCTTTAGAGGGCGCAGACGGGCGCGGTACTCAACACCATCGTTGAGCAGTTGCTCCGACACCTCATCGGAGTCTGCCAAGGCCTCAAGACTTGACTGACGCAGGCAAGGACACCGATCACCGGCGAGCAAGCAGTTAGGCTCGCTCTTAATCTGATCGGCCGACAGCAAACGTACCACGGGGTAGGTCTTCGCGACGCGGGCGACCTCGACGGCAGCCTCCTCGTCGGTTAGATTGGCCTCGTGATTATTGAGCATATGGGGCCCTTTCGATAGCTTCGCATAGTAGCGGTGGGTTCCAAATGTTACAAGGGTAACACCTTGCCGATGCAGGTAAGCACGTGAATGCCGTTACATTTTTATGAGCCTTGATTATCAACTTCAACCGAACACCTCCCACATTCATCCGCACATGTGCGGA
>CAMQPJ010000273.1 GCA_947003675.1 uncultured Collinsella sp.
TGGCAACGTAAGCAGCGTACAGGGCATCGACAACCATAAGCTGGGCCATACGCGAGGCCATGGCACCGCTGCGGACCAAGGGCTCGCTTGCAGCAACGCCGAGCACGGCATCGGCCATGGTGGCAAGCTTGGACGATCCGTCTACCTTGGTCACGGCCACAACGGGACAGTTGTGACGTTGAGCCTCGACGGTGCAGTCCAGCACTTCTTGCGTTAAGCCCGAGTAGCTAAAGGCGATTGCCATATCGCCCTCATGCATGTTCTTGGCACACAGGAGCTGATCATGCCAGTCGTCGTACAGATGGCACTCTTTGTCAACACGCATGAGCTTTTGCGCCAGATCGTGCGCAACCAAACGAGAGGCACCGATACCGAACAGATTGACCGCGCGTGCCCGCTTAAGATGGGCCGCGCATCGCTCCAAGACGGTGTAATCGAGCGTTCGCGCCGTCGCCTCGATTGTGCGCACGTTGCTTTTCATCACCTTCCCCACGATACGTTCGACGCTGTCGTCCATGGAGATGTCCTCGAGGGCAACGTCTTTCTTGTCACCCAAGAGCGCCAGTTCGGCAATCAGTTCGCGCTGGAACTCCTTGTAGCCCGCAAAACCCAAGCGCTTGCAAAAACGCAAAATGCTCGAGGGCGAGGAGAACGTGGCATCGGCAAGACCGCGGACGGACAGCCCGACCACCTCATGCGGATGAGCACTCACGTATGCGATGACATTGCGTTCCGCCGGGCTCGCGCTGAGCTCACGCTCACGAAGCCTTAAAAGCAATCCGTTTGCCATCTCAAACACCTCCGTTGAGAAGAATTAAAGACCAACGAACGATTCGTACCGGATACAAACAGCTTTTGCGGTACATTGTGCCGCATCGTGGCGCACAAAGGGCGAGCGTTCTACCGCTCGCCCCTCAAATCCGACCGCTCGGAAATACGCGCGACACAAAATGATTCATCGAGGTCGCATTATTCGTAACAGAGTTGTTAACGGCGTCTCGCATGGGCGCCAATGGGACAAGTCGCGCGCCGAGCCAGCGCGGCCACCAGCAATACCAACAGCATGGCGGTGACATAGCCCGCGGCATCGAAGCCCAGGTCGATTATGTCGAAATGACGACCAGGAACAAAGATCTTGTGCACTTGGTCGCCGACAGAGCAGACGGCGCAAAAGAGCAGAGCGAGTACGTACCGGAATCGCGCGCACGGCAGGCACTCGCCCAGGCACACCGCCACCAACGAAGCAAAAAGTCCTACAAAGAAGAACTCAACGGTATGTGCGACGCGACGAATGTTGGCACCCATCCACAGACGAACGGGCGCAAGCGGGTCGGGATGATCGGTGGCAGTCGCTGAGCCCGCGCCCTCGACGGCATCCCCCGCCTGGGACTCCTGCGCGGCGTCGGGCCGCACGTCCGCAGCCCGTCCTTCCACCGCACGCGCGGTGGACTCGCTGAGCGACGACGTCTGCTCCACGTTTTGCTCCGTCAGCATCCAAATACTTGCCAGCGTCACGACCAGCAGGACAACCGAAATCCATCCGACTATGTGCTTCACACGCGCCAAGGGCTAACCTCCGTCATTTTTTGAGCAGCAGCGAGTGTACCCCCAAATGCAGTTGTCGCCGTAGCGAAATCCAAAATGTTCGAATCGGGGCGCCAAAGGACCGTGGCGCCCCTACTCCATCTCGCGCATCCAGCGATCGAATGTCCCCACGCACACGCCCAGGCGTTTGGCCGCCTGACTCCGCGTGATAGCACCCGCCTCGTAGGTCGTCCGCACGAGCTCAAACTGCGGAGGGCGCGGCTTACGAGGCCGACCAAAGCGCACACCGCGGGCCTGCGCCGCCGCGATCCCCTCGGCCTGGCGCTGATGGATGTTTTCTCGCTCCACCTGTGCCACGTAGCTCAGCAGCTGCAAAACGATATCCGCAATCAGCGTGCTTGTCACGTCGGGCGCCCCGTTGCCCTTGGCGCGCGTGTCGAGCAACGGCATGTCCAGCACCACGATGGCGGCGCCGAGCTCTTTAGTTATGCGCCGCCATTCCTCGAGAATCTCGCTATAGTTGCGACCCAGCCGATCGATAGAAAGCACCACCAGCACGTCCCCATCCCTCAACGCGCACAACAGCTCACGATAGCGAGGGCGGTCGAAGTCCTTGCCGCTGGCGTGGTCGGCAAAAATGTTCTCCGGTTCCACGCCATAGGCGCTCAGCGCATCCAGTTGCCGATTCAGATTTTGGTCGCGCGAGCTCACGCGCGCATATCCGTATGCCGTTGCCATGTCATCCCCGCTCTCTCGTGAACCTGCCAAAAAGGGACAGGTTTATTTTGGTAGGTTTTATCTCCCATATCGCAAGCGGAAGGGCAAACGAGCGCGTGGCAAGACAATCGAGCAGCCACATAAAAAATGGGCGGCCCAAAAGACCGCCCCATTCTCTACCAGCCACCAAGCCCCAGCTAGTGGATAAGCTTAAAGTCAAGATGCCCACGCGTGGTATTGACGCGCGAAACCTCGATAATCACGCGCTGCCCCAGCTC
>CAMQPJ010000274.1 GCA_947003675.1 uncultured Collinsella sp.
CGCGAGTTGGAATAGCCTTCGCAGTCGGGCAGCTGCTGGCGCATGTCCTTGATGACCTCGTCGGGCGTGCGGAAACCGAAGGGCGCCGGGTTGCCGATATTGAGCTTGAGGATGCGCTCGCCCTCGTCCTCCATACGGGCAGCCTCGTCGACGACGGGACCGCGCACGTCATACAGGACGTTATCAAGCTTGGTGGATTTAGAAAAAGTACGCATGGTGGTGCTCCTTGGAATTTGAGCTGAGGGATGGGGTTCGGGCTTGGAATCGTTGCGAGGCGATGATGTCTCGCCTTGATCGGCGTCACCGGCAAGCAACCAGGAAACATCGACCTCCAAAATGCGGGCGAGCAGCTCTGCCACATCGCGCCGCGGAATCGTCTTGCCGCTCACATATTGGCTCATCTGACTCTTGCCGAGTTTTTTGCCGAGCATCTCCGATGCGCGGATTACGTCCGACTGGCGAACGTCGCGATCGGACATAGTCTGTCGCAGGCGATCGCTAAACGTCTCTTGGGCCACAGGAACCTCCTTGCTGGCAAAGTTCAATTTATAGAACACGAATTGAACCAAGGTTCAATTTAGGCAGCAGTATAACGCGGCACCTCATTCGAAAGTTCAATTTCATAAGAAAACGAACCGAACTCCGAGATTTGCCCAAAGCGGACAATGACATGCACGCGTTTAGAGATATTCGAGGAAACGAGCCGCCGCGAGCGAAACGTCGGCGGTGCGGTATATGGCGTTGATCTGCCGATGAGGATGTCCCTCGAGCGGGCGCACGACAACATCGAACTGGCAGCGGCGCAAGATGAGCGCGGGAAGAATGCTCACGCCCAGGCCGTCCTCGACCATGGCCATAATCGCATAGTCATCCCAGGTCGACAGCTTGGAGCGCACCGTCAGCCCCGCCCGACGGAACAGCGGCGTAATCTCGTCGTCGCTACCGCGTTCCAGCAGAATAAACTGCTCGTTGGCCAAATCGGCAAGGGAAACGACCTCCGCGGTGGCAAGCGAGGAGCCCGCTGGCACCACGGCCATCAGCTCGTCTTGTACCAACGGCCGCGACGCCATGCCGGCGCCGCGTGGCTCGCGCGGAATAAAGCCCAGGTCGCAGCGGCCTTCCGCCACCCATTGCTCAATCTCGGAGTAATCGCCCATCAGCAACTCATAATCGACGTCCGGGTGATCGGCGCGAAACCGCGCGATCACCGGCGGCAGTACATGGGTCGCCACACTCGAAAACGTACCGATACAGATCTTGCCACGCATGAGCCCCCGCATCTCGTCCACGCGTCGCTGCAGGCGGCCAAACTCTTCGCATAACGCCTCGACCGCCGGCATGACCTGCCGCCCGTCGGCAGAAAGCACCACGCCCTCGCGGCTGCGATCAAGCACCTTAAAACCCCAGTCTGCCTCAAGGTCGCCCACCATGCGGCTCACGCCCGACTGCGAATAGCTCAGCCGCTCTGCAGCACGCGTAAAGCTGCCGGCACGCACCGTCTCGAGCAGCACTTGCATCTTTAGGATATTGGTCTCCACGGCACGCCTCCACCTTTGCATGAGTTTTTGTCATGTTTGCCATGCATTATATTCGCTTTTCTTCTAAAGCCAGTTCACCCATAGTGAACATGCTCGGATATAGAGGGGATGTCAGCGCATGAACAACGGACTGTTTACGTACCTAGCAGCATTGCTATTGTTTGGCTCAAACGGCATCATCGCCGCTGCCATCGCGCTGCCGAGCTCCGATATCGTGCTCCTGCGCACGTTTTTGGGCGCACTCTCGCTTGTCACCGTCCTCGCCATCACCCAACGCCATAAGTTGCAGGCGCCATCTCGCCCCCGCGAAGCCGCAGCCCTTCTCCTCTCGGGAGCCGCGCTGGGCGCCAGCTGGATTTTTCTGTTCCGCGCCTACCAGACGCTCGGCGTCGGCATATCCTCGCTGCTGTACTACTGCGGCCCCATCATCGTTATGGCGCTCTCCCCGCTCATCTTTGGCGAAAAATTGACCGGTGGCAAAATCGCCGGCTTCATAGCTGTCGCCTGCGGCGCCTTCCTCATCGCGGCCCAAGGCCTCGGCGGCAATATGCCCATCGCAGGCATCGTGTGCGGCATCGCCTCGGCCTTCTGCTATGCATTGATGGTCATCGCCAGCAAGGGTGCGCAGCACATCGAGGGCCTCGAGAACTCCGCGCTCCAGGTGAGCGCCGCCTTTTTGACCGCGCTGGTCCTTACGCTCCTCACGCAGGGCGCCCCCTCATTCCTGTCCGCCGGCGTCGCCGCCAGTATTGATTGGCGCGCCGTCGTCATGCTCGGCGTCGTCAACACCGGCATCGGCTGCCTGCTCTACTTTAGCGCCGTCGCCAAACTGCCCGTCCAGACCGTCGCCGTCGTCGGCTACCTCGAGCCGCTTTCGGCGGTCGTGTTCTCGGCCGTCCTTTTGGGCGAAACCATAACACCGGTCCGCCTGATGGGCGCCGCGCTTATCATCGGCGGCGCGATTTTTTGCGAACTCGCCGGCAAACGC
>CAMQPJ010000275.1 GCA_947003675.1 uncultured Collinsella sp.
GGGCTTTTAAGGGCTCGTTCAACGTAAGAACGGGCTCTGAGCTCCACAAGCAAGCGGCGCTGGCAGCGGCAAAGAAGGGTGAGTCACTCAATAAGTTTGTGACTGAAGCAATCGCTGCGGCGTTATAGCATTAACGCACAGGCCCAAACAACCACAAAGGGCGCAGTTCACAGGCATATTTGCGGTGACTTTACTGCCCATATCGCGTTTGCCCAGATAAAAGCTGCCAAAATAAACCTGTCCCTTTTTGGTAGGTTTGGGAGATGAGACTGGGATGGATAAGGCTGAGTTGCGGCGGGCAGTGATTGCTCGGCGCAATGCTATTGATTTGGATGTGCGGGCGGCAAAGTCTGCTGTTGTATGCGCGCGGCTTGTTGAGTTGTTGGGGCGCTTGGATGCCGCGGCGCTGCACACCGTTGCCGTCTATGCCGCGATGGGTTCCGAGGTCGACCCAGCCGCGTTTGCCGCTGCGGCCGCCAAACGCGGCTGGCGCGTGGCCTATCCGTGCATGTTCTCGGCAACAGACGCCATGGCTTGTGGCCAGCGCATGTGCATGCGGGCAGTCTCTGCCGGCGATGCGTCCGAAGCCCCGTTTATCGCCCACCCTACGCGGGCCTTCGCGGCTACGGATATCGACAGCGACCACTTCCCCATCGTGCCCGCCGCCGAGCTCGACATGGTTGTCGTGCCGCTCGTGGCTTTCGACCGCACCGGCGCGCGCCTGGGCTACGGCGGCGGCTGCTACGACCGCTACCTGCCCATGCTCTCGCCCACATGCCAAATCGTCGGCATCGCCTTTGACGAACAGCGCATCGACCACGTTCCCACCGACGCCCACGACCTGCCGCTGTCCCACATCGTCAGCGCCTAGCCGCCGCTGTATCGCACCCGCAAGATGAGCGTGGAAAATCTCCCACTTTGAGCCCCCTTACGAGCTAAAAACGGGAGATTATCCACGCTCATTCAACAAGCGTCCGAAAAACCACGCTCGTCCGTCCGATTTTCCACGCTTGTGCAGCCAAACGCTCTGCAACTGCCTCAGCACGCACGCGGCACGCCGGCGACCTTGAGCTTGCGATCGAACTTTGTCGGATCCCTTAGATCATCCCAGCACAAGCGCACGATCTTGCAGTTATCAAGCAGCGAAAGCCTCGACTCGCGCTGGCGCTCATCGAACTGCGTCTTCGCGAGCTTGCCCTCCTCCGCTGCCTTCTCGCTTTTAACAAATCCGTCGAACTCCCCGATAATCAGCCGGTCGCCCACGCGCCACAAGTAGTCGACGCGATACGGTCGTCCCGGCTCAACCGGGTCGAACAGCTCAACTTGCAACTCCGGCGTCTGCCAGCCGCGCTCGATCATCAGGGCACGCGCCTTGGACTCGCCGCCGCTTTCCGACAGCCCATCGGCACATCGTGCAACCCTGCGCGCCGTCACAACACCGCGACGATTCAGGCCAAGCTTGTCGACAGTCTCAACGAGATGCTCCTTCGACAAAAGTTGCTCATGGAGCGCCGAATCCGCGATGATCAGTCCCTCGACAAACGATGCATCGACCAAGCAATCCGTAATCGTTTGATCGATATCGGTTACGGCGATATCCATCTGGGTGGCACGTGTTTGACGAGCATAGCGATGACGAATGACCTGAGAGCCCGGCGTCGTCGATTGGGCCAGCATCGCGGCGATATGGATGTGCGTCAAATTGGCATGCGAAACCGAAAGGCCATAGATAACAGCCGCCGTATAGGAGCAAAATGTCCAGCCGGGGTGCTTTTGCGCAAGCGCCCGCACCCGATGCAGATAACGCTGCCGAAACTTGAGCTCGGACCAGTATTCCGGACGCGCATACAGCCCCGGCATGACCGCTTCGAGACTTCCCGCCTCCGCCCGCCGCTGAATCTGCTTTGCCTCCGCCGCCGTGCGCGCGTACACGCAGCTCATCTGCTGTTCGCATGCTTTAATGTGACTTGCAAGCCTTTGATTCGCCGTCATGTTTCCCATGTCGCCTCCCAAATCTTGGAACGGCGCAAACGTACCAGACGGTTTCATGCGAAGTCTGACCAAATACCGTCCAGGCGCTGACCAAATGCTTGACGGTTTTGGACGTTTTAGGCTGATGTCTTATATCTGCAGGTAGGGCGGTTGTCGAGAGGTCCCTGTCTCCACATTTTGAGGCCTTGGTCCATCGGATTATCAGAAAGAAAAACCCGTCGAGATTCAAGACTACGCCAAATGCGACTTTGCCTCTGCACGCACCGTCGCTTAGCCGAGCCATCGGCATCTACATGCCTAAAAAATGAGCGTGGATAATCTCCCGTTTTGAGCCTAGTTTAAAGCCAAAAGTGGGAGATTATCCACGCTCGATTTGTAAATGTCCGAAAATCCACGCTCGTCCGTCCGGATATCCACGCTCGTCACGCCGCCGGCACAGCAGCAGCCGTAGCCTAGTGCTCCTCGCCGGCTCGGGCTAGGTCGTAGGGCGTGGTCTGGTAGACGTAGTAGTTGAGCCAGTTGGTGTAGAACA